>NC_017249.1:6090000-6250000 GCF_000284375.1 Bradyrhizobium japonicum USDA 6 | reverse complement strand
GCCCCGGTAGGCCACGACTGAGCCGTAGAACGGTGCAGGCTCCAGCGGAGGTCGTACCGGTAGCGGTCGGAACGCCCTCTGCGGCGGCGGGACGTAGCCCAGCCAGCGCGCGATTTGTTGCACCGCTGGTGCAACGACCAGCGGATTAACCTTGGGAACGACGACGGGCGCCGGCAGCGGCTGCAGCGGCGGGGTTGGCCAGGCGAATTCCAGCCCTCCTGCGGTCTGGCGGTTTTCGAACACTTCGGTCGTCAGCGGAGTGCCGATCGAAAGCGTATCCAGGCGCGCCACGCCGGTAGACGTGCCGAAATGCAAAGTCTCTACGCCGAAGCGCGCGGCGATCGGGAATTGCATGAGATCGCCGACCAGGATGTGAGTCCGATCAAGCGTGAAGCGATCTACCCCTGTGCCGGGGATGCCGGTGAAAACGGGGCTGTTCCCGGTCGGAAATATCGCGCCGCTGCCGTTGTCAAAATGGAGAACGACAGCACCAGTTACCCAGTCGCTCAGCTTGATATCGAAGTCGAGTTCGGCCGTCCCCAGAGCCAGGTTTTCCCTGGTTGGACCGGTGAAGTCGTTTGTGCGCGAGGCGAGCCCTTCGATGACCCCGCTCAGGGCAAGGAAGCTGTTGATCTGCGGGCCCGTCTTCTTGAGCGTGTCGCCGATAATCTGTCGTGTTGCGTTCTCCTGTGCCGCCCAAGCGATCTCCAGATCCGTCACGCGCGCTGCGAGTGGTCTGTTCGCCCCGGCTTCAGACAGATCCGGAGTGGGCAGCACGCCGGCCGATGCCTCAGCTGGCGGTGCAGGCTTTGTCGCAGTCGCAGTCGCAGCCGGTGTCGCCGCAACTGCAGCAGGGGCCGGACGCTCATGCGCTGCTGGAGGCGTCTTATGCCGCGGCGCGGTTGCGCTCTCCAGCGCACCGAGACGCTGAGAAAGCTTGCGGTTCTCCGCCTTTAGCTCCCCGAGCATGCGGCGAAGAACTGCGATTTCATCGTTCTCGGCAGCGGCAGAGGCAGAGGGGACAAACAAGCCAAGGCTGAACAATGCCGGCGTAGCGCTAACGATCAACCGGCACACGGTGCATGGTCGCCGGCCGCCCACCGTTGACCCTGCGGCCCCGATCCCTGTTGCGCGCCATCGCTGTCCGAATGCGGCAACGAACCCATCTCGCTTGCTCGAGGTCATGTGCGGCTCACTATCCTAGGCTGTATTCTCTAAAACAGCCGGACCAACTCGCTCACAACAATTTCGTGCACACCGCCAAATTCTCTCAGCGAGTGTTATGTCCGTCAAGTCGACACCAGACAAGAGAAGAAGAAGTTAACGGATGTCGTTCAACGGCACCGAGCGGAAGTCACCCTGACGATGAGCGACTTGAGCACAAGCGAACGGATCAAGCGAAGTGCCGCGTAGTCCCGTCCCGAAAATGCGATCGTTCAATGTGAAGTTGTCACGAACTTCGAGGAAGACAGCAATTTGGGTAATGGTGTGTAACCTAATTGGGTAGCATCCGTTGACCCAAGCGGTTGGACCTGTCCAAAAGTACAGTGTCAAAATGTCTCACGGGAACTAATCATATAAAGGCAGTAATCTAGCAGCGTACGCGAAAATTGTTCGGTCCGTCCAAAACGAGCTGCGGCTCGCGATGGTCAAAGGAACCCGCCGGGGAAGACGACTGCGATTCCCTGTGAATGCGATGGCAGCCAGAAAACATTCAGCAGTCGCGAAGGCATTTTGCAATCGTAGTTAGATTTCAATCAGAGGTCAGGAGAGGGGGCGAGAATGTTGTGGCTCATTTCCTCTGGCGTGCGATTGCGTACTCTTGTTGTGGCTGTCGCTGTCGGTCTGCTGATCCTCGGAGCAATCGGCATCAAGGACAAGCGGCTAGACGTCATCCCCGAACTTGCTCTGCCCTCGCTCACTGTGAAGACGGAATCGCTTGGCCTCTCTAGCGCCGAGGTTGAATCGTTGATTACCGTGCCGCTGGAAGCGGACCTGCTCAACGGTGTCCC
Organism: Bradyrhizobium japonicum USDA 6; assembly: GCF_000284375.1. Classification (NCBI taxonomy): domain Bacteria; kingdom Pseudomonadati; phylum Pseudomonadota; class Alphaproteobacteria; order Hyphomicrobiales; family Nitrobacteraceae; genus Bradyrhizobium; species Bradyrhizobium japonicum. The sequence goes on along the minus strand of NC_017249.1, from coordinate 6,247,988 downwards.
CTGGCTTCAGGTCATCCAATCGGAATCGATGGCGGGACTCTCGACGATCGAAATGATCTTCGCGCCCGGCACCGATCTGATGAAGGCGCGCCAGATGGTGCAGGAACGACTGACGCAGGCACACGCTCTGCCGAACGTCTCCAGCCCGCCGGTCATGCTGCAGCCGGTGTCCTCAACCAGCCGAGTGATGAATATCGGCCTGAGCTCGAAATCCGTCTCGCCGATCGACATGTCCATTCAAGCGCGCTGGAACATCGCTCCGCGGCTCGCCGGCGTTCCTGGAGTCGCGAACGTTTCGATCTGGGGGCAGCGCGAGCGGCAGGTGCAGGTGCTTGTAGATGGCCGAAACCTGCTGAAGAAGGGTGTCAAGCTGGAGCAGGTGATCAAGACCACGGGGGAAGCGGTGTGGTCCTCGCCGCTGACCTACCTGAACTCATCCACGCCGGGCACTGGCGGCTTCATCGAAACACCGAACCAGCGACTCAGCATTCGCCACCAGCTGCCGATCTCCACCGTAGGCACCTTCGCCAAGGTGCCGTTGAGCGGCACGACGGTGCGCGTTGGCGATGTTGCCCTTCTTGCTGAAGGGCATCAGGCGCTGATCGGCGATGCCATCATCGGCGATGGGCCGGGCCTGATGCTGGCCATCGAGAAGTTCCCCGGTTTCAACACATCGGACGTGACGCGCGGCGTCGAGCGCGCGCTCGACGAACTGAAGCCAGGGCTCCCCGGCATCGAGATCAACACGGCGATCTATCATCCCGCGAGCTTCATCGAACGTGCGACGCGTAACCTGAGCACCGCCGCAACCATTTCGGTCGTCTTGGTCGCGGTCGTGCTTGGCCTCCTGATGGGCAGCTGGAGGGCGGCCGCTGTCGCCCTGGCCGCGATTTCGTTGTCGTTCGTTTCGGCCGTGCTGCTGCTGCAGGCCGTGGGGATTTCGCTCAGCATGATGGTCATCGGCGGGCTCTTGATGGCCTCCGGCGTGGTGGTCCATGACGGCATTCTTGATTCCGACAATCTGCTGCGCCGGCTGCGCGCGCCTCGCGACGGACAATCTGGCTTCTTCGTCCTCGCCCGAGCGATGCTCGAAACGCGTCGGCCGATGGTCTATGCGTCATTGATCGTCGTGCTCGCGGTGCTTCCTGTCTTGTTCATGCAGAGCCGGTCGGCGGCATTCTTTGCACCGATGGCGTGGGCCTATATCGCCGCCGTGTCCGTCTCGATGTTAGTGGCACTGATCCTGACCCCTGCGCTGGCCGCGTTCCTTCTCGTCAATGTCGGGCAGAATGCGAGGGGCGATAGGCCGATCGATCAATGGGCCGGAATTCTTGATCGGGTGGGCGGCCCCGTCACCCGCTGGCCGATCGCCAGCGTCGGCGTCGCCGTTGCGGCAGCGATCGCTTGCTTTGCGATCGTGACTCCCCTCGAACGCAACATGGTGCCAAGCTTCAAGGAGACTGATCTTCTTATCGAGTGGCAAGGGCCGCCTGGCACCTCGCTCCAAGCGATGATGCGCTCGACCGAGGGCTTGATCCAGGACCTCAAGCAGATTCCGGGCGTGCAGAATGCGCACGCCAATCTCGGACGCGCGCTGCTTTGCAACTGCGAGCACGCAACCGACGTGAATACGGGGCAAGTGTGGGTCAATATCGATCCCAAGGCGCACTATGAAACCGTGGTCGATGCCGTGGAAGCCGCCATCACCGCCTATCCCGGCATGCGCGGGCAGGTCGGGACATACCTGTCGACCAAGTTGCGTGAGGCGCTTACCGGCGATCCGGATTCCATCACCGTGCGCGTCTACGGCAAGAGCCTCGATGTCATTCGCACCAAGGCCGAGGAGATCCGCGCGGCCATCGCGAAGATCCACGGCATCGAAAACGCCCGAGTCGAACTGCAGGTCGAGGAACCCGCGATCGAGGTCAAGGTCGATGTCGACCGAGCGGCTGATTTCGGCTTGAAGCCCGGTGACGTCCGCAGGGCGACATCCGCACTGGTCGGTGGCATCACCGTCGGCGCGCTGTTCGAGGAACAGAAGGTTTTCGACGTGGTCGTCTGGGGACGCCCGGAGTTGCGCGACAACATCGAAGACATCCGGAATCTGATGATCATCAGTGAGAACGGGTCTCAGGCTCGCCTCGCCCAGGTGGCGGACGTCCGGGTCACGCCAACGACCAGCATTATCCGCCGCCAGGGAGCCTCGCGCCGCATCGACGTGCTGGCAAAAGTGGATGAGCGGGCGCTCGGCGATGTGGCAGAGGACGTCGCCAGGACAGTCAAGCAGGTTGCTTTCCCGTTCGAACATCGGGCCGAGGTACTGGGCGAATACAAGGAACAGGGTGCCACCCTGCGGTCGATATACGCTTACGTGGTGGCCGCGGCGATCGTGATGTTCCTGCTCATGCAGGCAGTGCTCCGTAGCTGGAAACTCACGGCGTTGTCGCTGCTTGGTGTCCCGATCGCGGTGCTGGGTGGTCTGGCGGCGATCCCGGTTACCGAGGAGGGTACCCTCTCGCTCGGCTCGTTGATGGGCCTGGCGGCGGTGCTTGCGTTGACGGTCCGACAGGGTGTCGGTCTCGTCGCCCATTTTCAGCATCTGCAATTGAACGAGGGCGAGCCGTTCGGTGCAGCGCTAGTGCGTCGAGGAGTTCGGGAGCAGTTCCCGAGCGTCATGACATCATCGATCGCGACGCTCGCCCTAGTGCTTCCGTTCGCAGTCATGGGCGACGTCGCGGGACTCGAGATCGCCCACCCACTCGCGGTCGTCGTCTTGGGTGGCGTTGTCACCGCTACGCTTGGAACGTTGCTAATGCTTCCAGCGCTCTACGTACGGTTTGCAGCCGGCTGGATCAACGACCGCATCGATCTTGAGATGGAGACCGCGTCATGATCACCGAGCGGCTCCTTTCAATTGCGATCAGGAAGGACAAACGTGTCATGGCCCACTTCGGTACTTTGGCGGCGGCGATGTCTGCCGCAGTCCTCGCGACGTCCTGTGTCTCAGCTCTGGCCGCGGAAACGACTGGCAACGCGCCTGCGCGAGTGGAAGCCACAGCCGACGCTAAGATCAAGAAGATAACGCTAACGCCGAAGGCGGCGGAACGGCTTGGTATTCTGATCGACGAGGTGCGCGCGGACCCCTCGGGGCGGCTCATCGTCCCCTATGCATCGGTTCTTTACGACCTCTCGGGAAAGACGTGGGTCTATATCAGCGCCGAGCCGCTCAGCTTCGTGCGCGGACCGGTCGAGATCGACACGATCAAGGGCGACAATGTGTACCTGAGCGACGGGCCGCCGGTCGGCACGAAAGTGCTCGCCGCAGGGGTACCGCAGGTGTTCGGGACAGAGGTGAAGGTAGGTCATTAGGTTGGTTGTCTCCATGACGGCTGAGGCCTGAGGGGGATGTCTTGCGATGATGAAGCTGGTCATAGCATCGAGTCTGCGCTTTCGTTATCTGGTCCTCGCCCTCGGCGTGGTGCTGACCTGGTTCGGTTTGGCGCGCCTTAAGGACGTGCCGGTAGATGTGTTTCCGGAATTTGCGCCGCCACGCGTCGAGATCCAGACAATCTGCCTTGGGCTCTCATCCGCCGAAGTCGAGCAACTTGTCACCGTGCCGCTGGAAAACGCGCTGAACGGCGTTCCGGACATTGATGTGATGCGTTCAAAGTCGGTGGGGCAGCTGTCGTCGATCCTCCTGATCTTCAAATCCGGCGTCGACAGCATCCGCGCACGTCAACTGGTCAGTGAGCGCATGGCGCTCGCGTCCAAGGCCCTCCCGACGTGGGCGGCGCCGCCCTTCATGATGCCGCCATTGTCCTCGACGAGTCGGATCATGAAGATCGGCATCACCTCGCAAGACAAGTCCGTTATGGACCTGTCGATGCTCGCCTATTGGACCATCCGGCAGCGGTTGCTCGGCGTCCCCGGAGTTGCGAACGTCGCGATCTGGGGCGAGCAGCTCAAGATGCTCCAGGTCATGGTGGACCCGAACAAGATGGCGGCGGCGGATATCACGCTGGATCAGGTGCAGGAGGCGGTTTCCGATGCCCTTGACGTCGGTCTCTTGCGCTATTCCCGCGGCGCGCATATCGGCACCGGCGGCTTCGTCGAAACACCCAATCAGCGCTTTCAACTGATCTTTGCCGCGTCTGGCGTGACACCCGAGACGCTCTCCAAGGTGCCGGTGACGACCAAGGACGGCAAGCCGCTGTTGCTGAATGAGGTGGCAGACCTTGTCTATGCACCGCAGGGTATGATCGGTGATGCCGTCATCAACGATGGCCCGGGACTGATGCTCATCGTCGAAAAATTCCCCTGGGGAAATACGCTTGCGGTTACCCGCGGGGTGGAGGATGCGCTGGAGAAAATGAAGCCGGGTCTTCCGGGGGTTGAGATCGATACGACAATCTTTCGACCGGCAACCTTCGTCGAGGACTCCATCGACAATCTGTCACGGGCACTGTTGCTGAGTTGCCTGCTGGTTACGGGAATTATCGTCATCTTCCTCTACGAGTGGCGCACCGCGATCGTCTGCATCGTCGCGATTCCGCTGTCGCTGCTCGCAGCCGCACTGGTCCTGTTCATGTCGGGCGCGACCGTCAACACAATGACGCTGGCCGGCTTCGTGATCGCGCTGGGAATCGTCGTCGATGACGCGATCCTCGATGTCGAGAACATCATGCGACGCCTGCGTCTCGCGCGGCAGGCGGGGGATACGCGAAGCACGGCGCGCATTGTTCTGGACGCGTCCCTCGAAGTTCGCGCGCCGATCGTCTCCGCGACCCTCATAGTGGTCGCCGCCGTGGTACCCGTGTTGTTTATGCAGGGCCTGACCGGATCGTTTTTCAAGCCGTTGATTGGAGCTTATGTACTTGCGATCGCGGCGTCGCTCATCGTGGCGATGACAGTGACGCCGGCGCTATGCCTGATCTTGCTGGACAACGCGCGGCTTGAGGGGCGCGAATCGCCGCTCATCGTCTGGCTGCGGCGACACTATCCGCCGTTGCTCGAGCGTGTCACCCGAACGCCGCGTCCGGCCTTCATCACCGTCGGCGCCGTGACACTGGCGGGAATTGCCGTCTGGCCGTTGCTCGGGCACTCACTGCTGCCGTCGTTCAAGGAACGCGATTTTCTGATGCACTGGGTCACTTCGCCCGATACTTCGCTGCCTGAGATGTTGCGCATCACGACCCGGGCAAGCAAGGAGCTGCGCGCCATTCCCGGGGTACGCAATTTCGGCGCCCATATCGGTCAGGCCTTCGCCGCCGACGAGGTCGTCGGCGTGAATTTCGGGGAGAACTGGATCAGCATCAGCAAGGATGGCGACTACGAAAAGACGCACGCCAAGATCGACGAAATGGTGGAGGGTTATCCGGGCCTCTACCGCGATGTGCAGACCTATCTGAAGGAGCGCATTCGCGAAGTCCTGACCGGCACCGGCGAGGCGATCGTCGTCCGCATCTTCGGCCCGGATCTCGACGTCCTCAGGAACAAGGCGGAGGAGGTCCGCGCGGCACTCGCCGATGTTCCCAACCTCGTCAACCTGCACAAGGAGCTGATCGTCGAGGTGCCGCACATACAGGTCACGCTGAAATTGGAAGAGGCTCAGCGTTACGGCCTGAAGCCGGGCGACGCCCGCCGCGCCTCTGCGACCCTGATGGCCGGAGAGGAAGTCGGCGACATCTTTCTCGAAGGACGCACCTATGACGTTCAGGTGTGGACCCCGCCGGAATTCCGTCGCAGCGTTGACTCTGTCCGCCGGATGCAGATCGACACGCCCACAGGCCAGCGCGTGCGGCTGGCGGAAGTAGCCAACGTCGACATTCAGCCAACGCCAAATGTCATCCGACGCGAGGCAAGCTCTCGCCGGATTGACGTGGAGGCGAATGTCCGGGGCCGAGATCTCGCCGCGGTCGCCCAGGATGTGCAGTCGCGTCTGGATAAGTTGTCATTCCCGCTCGGCTACTACTCTGTGCTGCAGGGCGAATATCAGGAACTGCGCGCCGCCCGCGCGCGGCTCGAAATGCTTGGCGTGCTGGCGCTCGCGGTCATATTCGTGCTTCTGCAGCAGACTTTTGGCAGCTGGCGGCTGGCAACGCTCAGCTTCCTCACGCTTCCCTCGGCGCTGGTGGGCGGTATCCTGGCGGCGTGGCTAGCAGGCGGAATCGTTTCCCTCGGCTCGTTGATCGGCTTCCTGACCGTCCTGGGCATTGCCGCACGCAACGGGATCATCATGATCAATCACTTCCAGCATCTGGAACGCTATGAGGGAGCGGCGTTCGGCATGGACCTCGTGCTTCGCGGGGCGAACGAGCGGTTGCGTCCGATCCTGATGACAACAGGGGCCGCCGGACTTGCGATCCTGCCGCTGATCATTTTCGGCAATTTACCCGGCCACGAGATCGAGTATCCGATGGCCGTGGTCATCATGGGCGGCCTTGTGACATCGACGCTGCTCAACTTGTTCATTTTGCCTGCCCTTTATCTCCGTTTCGGGCGCGGAACGGTCGGGCCGACAGGTCCAGAAGCCGTAGGAGCATATCAGGGGAGGGCGACGTGAAGATCAAGCAGCGTCACGACGGCTGGCTCGCTTCGGTTGTGGCATTGGCAACCATGGCTCTTCCGATGGCGACGTCCGCGACCGAGGACGGGCAGTTCGAACAGGTCTCCGTCTATCTCGAGCGCAACGTGCAAGACAGGGACGCTGAGATCAAGTTCGAGGTGACAGGCGCCAGTGAAGGGCTCACGGCGCTGAGGGTATCGGCGCCCGGCGAGCGAACGGTGATCGATCTCAAGACTCCCGACTCCAAACTTGGGATTCGCAAGCTGACGATCGAATCCCCGGAACCCGCGGATGACCGCATCGTCAAGGCCGACTTCCCGGCGGGCGCGTACCGTTTTGAAGGCAGCACGAACAAGGGCGTACGCCTGCGTGGCGAGGCGCGACTGAGTCACGCTTTTCCGGAACCCGCCATGTTCGAATATCCACGGTCAGGCCAAACGGATGTTTCCGCCGCTGACTTGACCGTGCGTTGGTCTGTGCCGAAAGGGATCGAGTCGTGCGTCATCGTTATCGAGCAAGACGGTTCGCCTTACGAAATCCGGGCGCTGGTGCCGGCTTCGACCAAAACCTTCGCGGTACCCAAGGGATTCCTGCGCGCCGGCCAGGCTTACACGCTCGCGATCGGTACGGTCGCGAAAGATGGCAACCGCTCCTTTATCGAAACCGAATTCTCCACCGCGAGGGAGCGATGAACGAACGCATCCCGTCATCGTCAGATCGGCCTGAGGCCAACCGGCCATGTCTTAAGGTCCAGCTTGCGCAATCCCGGGCGGCGGCCGGATCCTCCGTCCATACCTGAGGGCATTGCAATGGTGGACATAAAAGCGAAGCCAGTGGATTGGCGGCTCGGCCCGTTCTTCCGGTTGCGTGCCGCGCTTACGGCAGCTGTCGTCCTGACCGCGGCCGGATGTATCGCGGGCAGCGGCGCGTATGCGGCGGCCGAAATCAAGGACGCGCCGCGCTGGACCAAGGGCAGCGACTTCTCCTCGCTGAAGGATTGGAATTTGAAAGGCGAACAGATCGTCCCGCACGGCTCCAACCCGCTCTATTACCCGATCACGCCGGGCCACAAACATGCGCTGGAGCGGCGCGATCACCCGGATGGCAGATATCGCAAGGAAACCGTGGTGCTGAACACCACGGAGGATTTCGATATTCGGGACATCGGCAAATTCAAGACGGCGGTGGTGCAGGAAGAGGAGTATCTCGACGGCGCCCTGACTCAGCGCACGCTCAACTGGATCGCCCTCGACAAGGCCACCAACAACGTTCTCTCGTTCGGCGAAGTGAGCTGGAAAATCGAGGACGGCAAGCCGAGCTTTACGGGCACGTGGCGGGCCGGCGACCCCGACGGTGACGGCGTCGCTGAACCGGGCCTGTTGATGCCGGGCACCTTCAAGGTCGGCGAGCGCTACATTCACGCCGGCAGCAAGAGCACGTCCTATGGTGGCGCCGAGAACATGGAAGAAGGCCTCCAGGCCACGGTCCCTGCCGGGACGTTCAAGGGCTGCGTCCGAGTTCGCGAGCAGGACTTGATCGACCTGAAGGACATCAACGACGAGATCTGGTGTCCGGACGTCGGCCTCGTGAGCGATACGTCCGACGGCAAGCTCGTCATCTCCAACGCGCTGCCGTCCAGCAATCCGGCCTCCAACGTTTCAAGCATTGGGAAGCTGCGCGACAAACCCGCGAAGCAAAAGTCGGCGGCGGCCAAGGTTTCGATTGCTGACGCCAAGAGGATCGCGATTGAGCGAGTACCCGGAAAAGTCACCGACGTGACGATCGAGAAGAAGCGGGGCAGGAACGTTTACGTCGTCGAGATCCAGACCGGTAGTGGCGAGGTCGACGTCTTCGTCGATACCCAGACCGGGGAGGTCGTTGGAACGGACTGACACAACGGACTGACGTGGAGACAGGCCGATGGAGTTGGGAGACCGCATGAGGAAGATCGTTCGCGGCGGAGCACCAGCGCTTTCTGTCGGTCAGCCACGTGAAGTTTAAGACTTCCGCAACCTTGGGCGACGCTTCGCCAGACCGCCGCCCGCAACTGGAGGGCCGTGCGATGTTCGAGATGAAGAGTTCTAATCGACAGATGAAAATGGAAGGCCGTCCATCTGGTCGGCTAATCAGGTGGCGTGCCGCACTCATGGCGGTCACCTTTCTGACGGCGGTCGGGTTCACGCTCGGCGGCGCTGCAGTCGCGGGTGAGATCAAGGATTCGCCGCGCTGGAGCCATGCCAAGGATTATTCGTCACTGAGGGATTGGAATCTGAAGGGCGAGAATATCGTCCCGCAGGGGATCAACCCGCTTTATTACCCGATCGTGCCGGGCCACAAGCATGTGCATGAGCGGCCCGATCATCCCGACGGCAAGTATCGCAAGGAAACCGTGGTCCTCAATGACACCGAGGATTTCGACATTCCCGGCATTGGAAAATTCAAGACCGCGGTCGTGCAGGAAGAGGAATATCTCGATGGGGTCCTGACGCAGCGCGCGCTCAACTGGTTCGCCGTCGATAAGACGACCAACAGCGTTTATGCCTTCGGCGAGGTGAGCTGGGAGATCAACGAGGAAGGCAAGCCGGTTTTCGCCGGCACTTGGCGGGCAGGTGAATTCGACGGCGACAGCATTGCCGAACCGGGCTTGTTGATGCCCGGCACGTTCACGATCGGCGGCCGCTATCTATTCGACGGAGGCCGCGTGAACTCTGGCGGATCCGAGAACATGGAAGCCGGCATCGAAATGACGGTACCGGCTGGGACCTTCAAGAACTGTGTCCGGGTTCGCGAGCAGGGTCTGCGCGAATTGCACGACATCACCGACAAGATCTGGTGTCCGGTGGTTGGGGTGGTGTTCGACACCTCCGACGGCAAGCTCATCGCTTCCAACGCGCTGCCGAAGGAAAATCCAGCCTCAGACGTTTCAAGCGTCGGGACGCTGCGCGACAAGCCCCTAAAGTATACGCCGCCCGTGGCGAAGGTCACCGGAGCGGAGGCAACGAAGATCGCGCTCGAGCGGATACCTGGCAAGGTCACCGAGGTGAAGATCGAGCGAAAGAAAGGCAAGAATGTCTACGTGGTGGAGATCCAGACCCCGAACCAGGGTGAGAAGGACGTCTTCGTCGACATCGAGTCGGGAAATATCGTTGGAACGGACTGAGGAAGCAATGGCACGAAGGCGATCTGAATGGATCGCCTTTCGACTGCGATCCACGAGTCTTCACTCCTGAGTGACGAAATCGTGGATCGCGCGCCCACCCTTCCTGGTGGTTGCAGAGAGATGCGGCCGCGATCCTGCCAGGATTATTCGACGAGGTAATGCCATGAAGAGAGCAATCTGCACGGGACTGTTCACCATTCTTTTCGCTCCAGTGATGGCGGCCGCGGCGGAAGCACCGAAGGGCCTTGGCACCGAGGAATTCGGGCTGTCGCCACGCGAGCTGGTTCAGGCAATCGAGAAGACCGAGGAACTCATCGCGCGCTGCATGAGCGAGCAGGGCTTCAAGTACATTGCTGCCGATGTCGACACGGTGCGAGCTGGCATGTCGGCGGACAAGAGCCTTCCCGGCCTCAGCGAGGAGGAGTTCGTCAATCGCTATGGATTTGGCGTATCCACCTTCTACACCGGTCTGCCGCCTCAATTGTCGACCGGCTACAGTCCCGCCCGCGTCGGTCTCGGCGAACGCAATGTGCAGATTTTCCGTAAACTTTCACCGGCGGATCAGGCCGCCTACAATCGCGCTTTGTTCGGGGACGACACATCCAGCACCTTCGCGGTCGCTCTCGAGATCGAAGACATGTCGCGTACCGGCGGCTGCACACGCAAGGCTGTTGCCCAAACGTTTAAACCTGATCAACTGAAGGCGAGCCACTACAATCCCCAGGACGCACTCATCAACAAGGATTCGCGCATGAAGGCCGCACTTGGCTATTGGCAGCGCGAGATGAAGAAGATCGGTTTTGAATATGGCCACCCCGACGAAATTGAGCCCGACCTGCGCAACCGGCTCAACGCACTAACCGAGGGCGGCAAGCTCCTGGTTGACAAGATGTCAGCGGACCAGAAGGCCGCTTTGCGAAAACTACAAGATTTCGAGCGAAGTGTGGCGGCTAAGGCCTTCAAAATGTCGGAGGAGGTGTTGAAGCCGGTCGAGGAGCGGATCCAGGAGGAAATGTTCTCCCGGAAAGTCCAATGAGATCGATCGTTACATCAATTTGTCGGTCTTTCCCGGGCCGGTTGCTGCGGGTATTCTTCTCCCGTGGCCGGGAATCGCAGCGAAGGCCAGCGTATTGCTCGAGCGAGCATGGCCGGTGCGACCCCAAGAAATAGTTGGGAGGATTGGGCATGGTCGCGAGCCGGGTAAATGTTCTCTGGGGCATCCTGGGGCTTGTCGGCGGCACGGCGCTTGGCGCCTGGTACATGGGCTCCAGGATCCAATCGCCGGCAGAGATGGCGGCGCGCACCGCGCCGCCTGAGCCATCCCCGATCCTTGTGCCCGTCGAATCGCGTGTTCTGAGTTCCGATGTCGTCACGCGCGGGACCGTTCGCTTCGGCCTTCCGCTGCCAATTTCAATTGCGCCTTCGACCGTCAAGGGCGGGGCTGGGCTGATCTCGTCGCTGCCGCGGCCAAATGCGCAGTTCAAGGAAGGCGACGTGATCATGTCAGCGTCTGGCCGTCCGGTCTTTGTCCTGCGTGGCGCCGCGCCGGCCTTCCGCGACATTTCGCCGGGAACGAGCGGGAGCGACGTGCAGCAGCTCGAGGAGGCGTTGGCCCGACTTGGCTTCGATCCGGGACCAGTCGACGGAAACTACGACCAAAAGACGTCCCTTGCGGTTGAGCGCATGTATCAAAAGGCCGGCTGGGATGCGTTCGGACCAACACGCGAACAGCGCGCCGCAGTCGTCACGCTGGAGCGAGACTGGTCGGATGCCGCGAGAAGCCGGCTCGCTGCCGAGACCGCGCGCGACACGGCCATCAAGGCGGTCGCCGCCGCGCGCGCGATCGCGGAGCAGAACATTCGCCAGGCCAGGATCGATAGTGCCATGCGTTTCGGCACCGGCCGGCAGCTGGCAGACGCACGAACGGGCAGATCCCTCGTGGTGGAAACCGAGCGTGCGCGGGGCACATATTCCGCAGCCCTCGCCGATGCCGACATCAAGACGCAGATGGCCGACCGCGCATTGGTCGTCCTCGACCCGCGCCAGACGGAGATGACCAAGGCGGCAGCCGAGGCCAAGCTGAGAGTGGCGCGAAGCGCGCAACGCAAGGCACGGGTGGAAGCCGCGCTTGCGATTGATAATGCGACGCGCGAAGCCAGCCTAACCGACGAGCGGATCAAGGCCGCCGAGGGGGCCGTGAAAGCGGCGAGCCTGGAAGGCGAGCGCAGCGTGCGCGCGGCGCAGGAACAACAGACGCTCGCCGAATTCGACGTCAAGGTTGCAACCGAGCGATACGAGCGTCTGGATCGCGAACTCGCGGCGGCGAGGGCAAAGCTCGGCGTCCAGGTGCCGGCGGACGAGGTTGTGTTCATCCCGTCGTTGCCGATCCGCGTTCACGAGGTGACCGCTTCCGTTGCCGGCAATGCGACCGGGCCGGTGATGAGCGTGACGGACAACGAGCTCAGCATCGACTCGCAACTGGCGATCGAGGCCGCGCCGCTGGTGAAGCCAGGAATGAAAGTCGCCGTCGATGAGCAGGCGCTTGGCATCAAGGCGAATGGTATCGTCGAGACGGTGGCGAACACGCCAGGCACGCGCGGCGTGGATGGCTACCACTTCTATCTCGGCGTCAAGGTGGAGGCTACGCCGGTACCTCTGGCAGGTTTTTCCGTTCGCCTTTCAATCCCGATCGAAACCACCAAGGGCCCGGTTATCGCAGTGCCGACGAGCGCAGTATCGCTCGCCGCCGACGGCACGTCACGCGTGCTGGTCGATCGCAGTGGCCGCCAGGAATACGTCACCGTGCAACCAGGGCTTTCAACGGGTGGCTATGTCGAGGTTAACGCGTCCGACGAGCGGCTCGCGCCCGGCCAGATGGTGGTGGTAGGCTACAAGACGGCGGAGCCGACGGCGATGAAATGACGCCTACCGCAACCATACGTCGAGAGTTGCCGGTCGAAGCGGTTGCCGCCGATCCCAATCATGTGCTCGACCTGCGTAAGGTGTGCAGGCAATTCGGGACCGACCCCGCCGTTAACGCGTTGGTTGACGTCGATCTCGTGGTGCGGCGCGGTGAATGGCTGTCGATCACTGGGCCATCCGGCTCGGGGAAATCGACACTTTTGAATATGCTGGGTTGTCTTGACCGGCCAACCAGCGGAGAGTTCCTTCTTGATGGCGTAGAAACAACGAAGTTGAGCGAGAATGAGCGGGCCGGGCTGCGCAGCCGGCGCATCGGATTCATCTTCCAGTCGTTTCATCTCCTGCCATATCGCACCGTCCTCGAGAATGTCATGCTGGCGGAAGTCTACCGCCGCCGGACCGGACAGGGGCGGCGCGAGCGAGCGCTGGCGGAAATTCGCCGCGTTGGCCTCGCTCATCGGGCGGAGTTTCTACCTTCCAAATTGTCAGGCGGCGAACGGCAGCGGGTGGCGATCGCCCGGGCTCTGATGGGTTCACCGAGCCTGCTGCTGTGCGATGAACCGACAGGTAATCTCGATTCCAAGAACACCGAGTCGATCCTGGACTTCTTCACCGAGCTAAACAAGGAGGGAATGACGATCGTCGTCGTCACGCACGACGAAAACGTGGCGGCCCGCGCCTCGCGGCGGGTCAATATGAAGGATGGCGAACTCCTTGGCGGAGGCGAGCCCGCGCTATCAACCCCATCCAAGAAGCGCTTCGCGGCTTCAGGGATCACGACGCGCGACCTTATCACCGAGTCGATCGCCGGGGCGATCGCGCGGCCGGCCCGCATGGCGCTTACGGTGCTTGGCATCGTGATCGGCATGTCGGCTTTGGTCGCAACCGTCGGTCTCACCCGAACCGCCGGCAATCGCATCATCAGCCAGTTCGATCAACTCGCAGCCACAGAACTCTTCATCTCGGCACGGCCGGGCGGCGCCACCGGCACGATTGATCCGCGTGCAATTCCCTGGGACGCGCCGGAACGGCTCGTTCGGCTTAACGGTGTGGTAGCCGCGGGCCTGCTGAGCGACGTCAATGTCCACGACGCGCTCGTCAGCGCGTCGCCGGTCGTGGATCCGGCAAACCAGACAGCCATCAGGCTGGCGGTGCGCGCTGCCTCGCCCGATCTGCTCCGCGCCGTGCGCGGCGAACTCGCCTCTGGACGGTTTCTGGATGACGGGCACTCTGTCCGCGCCGACCGCGTCGCGGTGCTTGGTCCCGATGCCGCGCGCCGCCTAGGCATCGGCGGGGTCGAGCGGCTGCCCGCGATCTATGTCGGCGATGAACTCTACCTCGTGATAGGTATCCTTCGCGATGTCGTGAGAAAGCCCGAACTGCTCGGCTCGGTCATCATTCCTGAGGGCACGGCGCGACGGTACTTTGGCCTTTTCGGGCCCGGCCTCGTTGTCGTGGAGACGAAGATCGGCGCCGCCACCCTGATCGCGCTACAGGCGCGAGCTGCTCTGCGGCCGGACGACCCACGCACGCTTCGGGTGCAATTGCCGCAGGAGCCGCGACGCGTGCGCGATGACGTGCAGACCGACCTCAATGTCATGTTCCTGCTGCTGGGCGGCCTGTCGCTGGTGGTCGGCGCGCTCGGGATTGCAAATATTACGCTGGTGGGCGTGATGGAGCGAACGGCGGAGATCGGACTGCGCCGCGCCGTTGGCGCGACGCGCCGGCACATCGCGGCACAGTTCCTTGTTGAGAGCGCGTCCATGGGGATTGTGGGCGGACTGCTTGGATCCAGCATCGGCGTTATGATCGTCGTCGGCGTCTCGGCATACCAGGTCTGGACACCGGTGCTCGATCCGCTCGCTCCTCTGCTCGCGCCTGTTGTCGGCGGCGTGATCGGTCTTCTCTCCGGAGTGTATCCCGCCTCGCGCGCTGCAGCGCTCGAGCCAGCCGATGCGCTCCGCGTCTAGTCGAAACTCAGTGAGCGCGCTCGGAATCCGAAAATCCGATTTTTGCTTCCATTCCTGACATATTTGGTCCTGGTACAGGCAATCTGCAGAAGCTTGATCAAACCAAATTCTTCAGTTAGTCCAATCACATAGACGGTCGATCGGGGCCAAATAGATTCAACAAAGTGAATGACTTACGATGGAAATTTTCCGTCGCCCCGATGATGGATCGGAACGAGAGTTTACTATTTCAAATAGTTGGAAGGGGACGTGTGCACGATGTGTGCACCGGCTTTTGATCAGTTAAGACGTCCGCCGCGCTGGATTACCTCGATATTGTAGCCGTCCGGATCGGCGACGAACACGAAGCGCGCCAGCGTATTGCTGTCATGTCTGAAGTCGCGAAGCGGTCCGGGCAAGCTTCTCGCGCGCGAAGCGGGCATGCTCGGCGTGGAGATCCTCGACCGCCATGGCCAATGTCCGTAGCTGTCGCCGAGCGCATACGGCTCCTTGCGATGACTGTCAGCTCCAGTTCGAAAGGAGAGGACGGTGACGCAAATAGATCAGGGCGAAATTGGCACACTCAGATGGTCGGCGATCTCGAGATCGAAGGCGCGTCAGTAGAAGTCGAGATCGCGCCTCATGGGCCACGCGGATCATCGAGTGGACCGGTTTGGCCGTCCAGTTAAGTTCCTTGCGCGGCAAGCGATGCGCAGCAAAGTCCAGCAGCTCTCCTTTTTGTCGTGCCTAGCGTGACCATCGATCCTCCCAATGGTGGAGGACTTTAGATGACGCTGATCCGTGCCTGGTAGTATCGGGCTGTTTCAGCGCGGTGATCTATCATTTTCCCGCTGCGCCGCAGCAGGGCTGTCCAACAGTGGCTGTTGGCGCCGCGACACAAATCTGCTGGCACAAAAAATGCTGAGGCTGAAATCGCCGATGGCGCACCGAAGTTCGCCGGGGGAGACGGAGGAAATGATGAGAGCCCAAGTATTGAGAGCCTATGACGAGAAGCTTTCCGGGGACCAGTGGGTCAGGGAAGAGAAGGTACCTGATCCGAAGTTGACGAAATCAACGGACGTCATCGTCCGCATTGGTGGTGCGGGCGTATGCCGAACCGATCTTCATATCATCGAAGGCGTGTGGAAGCCGCACATGGATCCGACCGGTGAAAAACTGCTTCCCCTCATCATGGGGCACGAAAATGCAGGGTGGATCGAAGAGGTTGGCAAGGAAGTCGAGGGATTGAAGAAGGGTGATCCCGTGATCGTCCATCCGAAGATCACCGGTGGCACCTGCCTTGCCTGTCGCCGAGGCTTCGACATGCATGGTCCTGGCACATTTCCAGGCCTCGACTGCAACGGCGGCTATGCAGAATTCCTTTGCACCTCTGAGCGCAACATTGTCCCGCTGCCGCGGACTCTCGCGCCAAAGGAAGTCGCGCCGTACGCGGACGCGGGCCTCACTGCGTATCGCGCTGCCAAGAAAGCCACGCGTCACCTTTTGCCGGGCGAATTCTGCGTGGTTATCGGTGCGGGCGGGTTGGGCCACATCGGAATCCAGTGCCTCAAAGCGATGTGTGCGGCCGACATTATTGTCGTCGACAAGTCCGAAGCATCGCTGAAACTGGCTGAAAAATCGGGCGCCGATCACCTCGTGAAGGCTGACGGCAACGAATTGGCAGCCGTTCTCGCCATGACCGCTGGAAACGGTGCGGAAGCGGTGATCGATTTCGTCGGCGAGAAGGGCACGACCTCGAAGGGCCTGGCAATGACCCGCCCGATGGGTAGCTACTACGTCGTTGGCTACGGCGAGGACATCCGGGTGCCGACCGTCGACATGGTGATTACCGAGAAGAACATTATCGGCAATCTGGTCGGCACATGGGCCGAGTTGACCGAGCTGATGGCCCTTGCGGATCGAGGTCTGGTTCAATTAGCCACGGCGGAGTATCGGCTTGCGGACGCCAACGAGGCGTTGCACGATCTCAATGCCGGAAAAATTCATGGACGGGCCGTCTTGATCCCTTGAACCGTGCCTGCGTCATCCATCGCGAGCATGCATTTGCTCGCGATGGATCGAGCGGCCGGCCATCGTCATGCCAGTGCGGAGGCTTCGGGCACCGTCACCGAAGCCCAATCCGCGCGGGATCTTCTGCAGGCCGCGCGCTGCAGCAGTTCAATCAGATCGGTTCCACACAAGCCCATATCGCAGTGCAAACACCGCAACGTGGAGGAATGGTCTGATTTCCGGATTCTCATAGTGTGCCGTCGTCTCAATTTGCATCGTTGTCGGTCTCAGATCGATAGATCGCTTAGGAACACCGCATGAGGTTCGTCCTCGTCAATGGCAGAACACCGTGGCTGAAGACGTTCTGCATGTCTTGCTGCGAGCCGATACGCGCACACTATCTGAGAGAATTCAGTACCGGGCTCCCTTTCTGCGATCATGACTGCTACGCCCAGTACACCGAGCGCTGGATCGAAAAGGCTCGTCAATCAAAACGGTCGGCCAGTTTCGAGGACTATCGCTAGTCCGAGTGGGCGGGCAACGCACGAGTCTCGGCATGCGCCGCCCTCAACGCGAAAGAGGCCTGTCGCATCGAGTGGACCGCGCTGGATTCCGAACGCGCGCAAACCGTTGCCCGGGGCAATTTCCGGCACTGCTGCAGCGCAATCATTGCGCTGCAAAGTGGCGGTCTCCGCGTTGCGCCGATTCTCATTTTGCAACTCTTGTCGCAGTTTGCATTTCCGCAAGTCGCCAACTGCGGGCCGCGACGTCTCCGTCCGCGCTGATCCTCATCTCCGGCAGTCAGAAATCGATCTAGCGAGGCGAGAGCGCGCTGGCACGCCCATTGCAAAGCTGTTCAGCACAACAACGCTGACTGCTCCGTCCGGGGCGAGCCGCGAAAAGAACGAGGGAAGGGGATGTCAAGCTGAGGGCGAACCTTGCGCGGGGTGACTCAATTGCGATCGGAAGACGGCTAGGTCCGAAGGCCGCTCCTGATCATCCCCGAGGCGTTCCACAGTCATCCTGAGACCCTTGCCGATATCAAACGTCCGGCCGTGCAAACGGTCGCGAGGTGGCCCGTAACGCACGGGTAAGCACTGCTCGGTCCGCGGAGGTCCAGGCAGGCGGAATATCGATGTGGTTTCTGACCCGATCAGGAGGAAAGACGAGATGTCTGGAACGCTAACACTCAACAAGATCACCGCCCAGCGCGGCATTTCCGTCGGTGAGGCTGCAAAGAAGATTGCAGATCTCGGATGGAATCCGTCCTACGTCCAGGAAGCGATGACCTTCCCCACCGACTACAAGATCACGAAGGCGCCGAAGGATCCGATGAAGCAGGTCCTTCGCTCCTATTTCCCGATGCAGGAGGAAAAGGACAATCGCGTCTACGGTGCCCTCGATGCCGCGCTTCGCGGGGACATGTTCCGCAACGTCGAGCCACGCTGGGTCGAGTGGATGAAGCTGTTCCTGGCGATCATCCCGTTCCCGGAAATTTCTGCGGCACGTTCGATGGCGATGGTCGGCCGCTTGGCACCCGGCGAGGATCTCCGCACCGGTTTCACGATGCAGATGGTCGACGAGTTCCGTCACTCGACGATCCAGATGAACCTGAAGAAATGGTACATGGAGAACTACATCGACCCGGCCGGCTTCGACATCACGGAGGAGGCGTTCGGCAAGTGCTACGCCACCACCATCGGTCGCCAGTTCGGCGAAGGCTTCATCACCGGTGACGCCATCACGTCGGCGAACGTCTACCTGACCGTGGTCGCCGAGACGGCGTTCACCAACACGCTGTTCGTCGCCATGCCGTCGGAGGCGGCGCGCAACGGCGACTATGCGTTGCCGACCGTGTTCCTTTCGGTTCAGTCGGACGAGAGCCGCCATATCGGCAACGGCCACTCGATGCTGATGTCGATGCTGAAGGAGCCGGAGAACCACCTGCTGCTCGAGCGCGACATGCGCTATGCCTTCTGGCAGAACCATGCCATCGTCGACGCGGCGATCGGGACGTTCATCGAATACGGCACCACGAACCGCGACAAGAACAAGGAGTCCTACGCGGAGATGTGGCACCGCTGGATCTTCGAGGACTATTACCGGACCTATATGCTGCCGCTCGAGAAGTACGGCATCAAGATCCATCATGACGATGTTCAGACCGCCTGGAAGCGGTTGACCGAGAAGCACTATGTCCACAAGGTCGCGCAGTTCTTCGCGGTCGGCTGGTCGGCGAACTTCTGGCGCATCGAGGCGCAGACCGAAAAGGACTTCGAGTGGTTCGAGCACAAGTATCCGGGCTGGTATGCGCAGTTCGGCGAGTTCTGGAAATGGTACGAGAAGCTGTCGCATCGCGGCCAAACCAACATCCTGTTCAACAGTGACGTCGGCTACGTCTATCCGCATCGTTGCTGGTCGTGCCTGGTTCCATGCCTCATCCGTGAGGATATGGTCACCGACGAGATCGATGGCAAGCTCCACACCTTCGCCCATGAGCTCGATCGGTGGACGGCCGTCGAAGCCTTTGCCGGCGAGTACCAGGGTCGTCCGACCCCGGCGATGGGGCGGTTCAGCGGCCGTCGCGAGTGGGAAAGCGTCTACCACAATGTGGATATTGCCGACGCCATCAAGGATCTCGGCTTCGTGCGCACGGACGGCAAGACCCTGGTCGCGCAGCCGCACCTGCGCTTCGACCAGAAGGAAATGTGGACGCTCGACGATGTCCGCGGCCACATCCTCAAGAGCCCGCTAGAGACGCTGCGGGAGATGAGCCCGGCCGACCGCGAGAAGCATCTCGCCGAGTATCGCAAGGGATTTACCATCAATCCCTGCAACTGAGTGAGACGGAAGGGGCCGGCTGCGGCCGGCTCCTTCCCGATCGCTCCCCGGAAGATATGAAAGCGTTCGTTTGAGGAGGCCCCTATGGGCGCGCCCGCCAATGTCGTTCGCCTGCAACCGGTGGGCATAGAGTTCGAGGTCGAGGAGAACGAAACCGTTCTCGACGCCGCTTTCCGTCAGGGCATCGCGTTGCCGCATGGATGCAAGGAGGGGCAGTGCTCGGCCTGCAAGTGTGTCCTGACCGAAGGCGATGTCGAGCTGAAGAAATACTCGACTTTCGCGCTCAACGAGATGGAACGTGGCCAGGACTACATCCTGCTGTGCCGAACGCTGGCCTACTCGGACCTTGAAGTGGAGCTGCTCAACTATGACGAGGAGGTGCTGTCGAAATCGATCCCGGTCAAGGATTTCACGGGGACTGTTACGAGCGTCTCTGCGCTGACCCATGACATCCGCCGCCTCGAAATCACACTGGCGCAACCTCTGAAGTTCTGGGCGGGTCAATATGTCGACATCACGCTCCCGGGACCAGAGGCGATTACGCGCTCGTTTTCCATGGCAAATTCGCCGGGCGAAAGCCAAAAACTCGCGTTCATCATCAAGAAGTACCCCAACGGTCGCTTCTCCTCACGACTCGACGGAGATCTCGCCGTCGGAACCGAGGTCGCAATCAAAGGACCCTACGGGACCTGCTTCCGACGAGAAAACAAAACTGGAGCCATGATCCTGGTCGGCGGCGGATCCGGAATGTCGCCACTGTGGTCCATCCTGCATGACCACATCAGCTCCGGGGAAGTGCGTCCGGTGCGCTTCTTCTACGGAGCCAGGACGCAGAACGATCTCTTCTATCTCGAGCATTTCGCGGAGCTCGCCGCCAAGCATCCTGAGTTCACCTTCGTTCCGGTTCTCTCCCATGCGGCCGATGACACGGCCTGGGGCGGGGCAAAGGGCTTCGTGCATGAGGCAGTCGGAGAGCACCTTCGCGGCGCGGACTATGGTGAAGACGTTGACGTCTATGCCTGTGGACCATCGCCAATGATCGAGGCGCTGACGCCGGTGTTGCAGATGAGCGATGTCGAGTCGGACCGCATCTTCTTCGACAAGTTCACGCCGGCGAACAACTAAGACACCTCGATCGCCAAACAAGCAGTTCTAGAGCCCAACAACAGGAGGAGGAAGACGACCATGACTGCCGTTCAAACCGTATCAGCCAAATCCGGTGCAGCAGGTTCTGCGGTGTTTCCGGATTCGGATAGCCGCAGATACCGCTATTTCGAACCCCGCAGCAAGCGAGCCACGCACTACGAAGACGTGACAGTCGACGTGCAACCGGATCCGGAACGCTACCTGTTGCAGGACTGGATCATCTCCTTCCCGAACGGCAAGGGCGCATACACCAAGGACAACACCACAGCCCTCAGCGCGAATTGGCATGCGTTCCGCGCCCCGGACCAAGAGTGGGAACGCACGCACTACCAGCGCCAGTCCAAAATCGAGGCCATGGTCCAAGCCGTGATCGCCAACGGTCGCAAGTCCGGGGCGCCGAAGAGCTTCGACAAGGCCTGGCTCAAGATCTTGCAGAACCATCTCGGTGCGTGGAAGCACGCCGAGTTCGGTCTCGGCACGTCGCTGATGCAGGCTCAGCGTTACGGCTACACCCAGATGATCAACAATGCGACGCTGACGAATTCGTCCTACAAGCTTCGCCTTTCACAGGATATTACGCTGTATCTCGCCGAGATCGGAATGGACATTCCGGGCTTCGACGACACGGCCGGCAAGCGCGTCTGGCTGGAAGACAAGGGCTGGCAAGGAACGCGGGAAGCGATCGAGTCGATCATGGGCTCGGCCGACTATCTCGAGCAGTATTTCGCCACCAACATCGTGTTCGAGCCACTGGTCGGCGAATTGTTTCGCAGCGGCTTCCTGATGCAGGTGGCCTCGTCGAACGGCGACTTCATCACGCCGCCGGTGATTTCGTCCGCGGAAGCGGACTACGAGCGCAATCTCGCGAATACGATCGACCTGATGCACCTTCTGGTGACCGACAATCAGCATGGCGCCCACAACAAGAAGCTGTTCCAGGGGTGGGTGAACAAGCATGTCGCGCTCGCGAACAAGGCGGCCGCCGGCCTTCAGCCGATCTGGTCGCAGCCTCATTCGAAGCCGGTGCAGTATGCCGACGCGCGCGCGCAGTCGGTCGAACGCATCAAGAAGATTCTCGGCGAGCTCGGCCTCGTCCTTCCCAAGGAGTGAATTGCAATGTCCGTTGCTTCAAGAAGTGCGACCAACCAAAATATCTTCCAGAAAATGGGAGACCTCGTCTTCGAACAGACGATTTCCCATCAGTGCGGCGTCACCATGAATGACAGCGTCGAGGCGCGCGCCATCGCTGAGTTCATGGGGAAGAAGCCGAACGTGACCGTGACTTATCAGCCGGCCCTGATTCGCATCGACGGCGAGGGCAAGCTGATCTTCAAGATGGATGAGATCAGCGAAATCCTCGGGAAGGAAATGACGGCCGAGATTTTCGAAGTGAATACCTCGACCCACTATGGGCGGATGGTGCGCATCGACGACAATACGGTGACGCTGTTCGGCAACATGGACGAGGTCTTCGAATACATCGAGTGAGTTCCATTGTCTCCCTGACTGGGCGGGGCCGCATCCCTGGCGGCTATGGCCCCGCCGCCTCTCGAAGTGGTCCCGCCGGACCACCGCGCTTCGTCTGATCGACCAGAGCCAACCAGGAATTTCCGGAGAGCATCATGTTCATAACTCCCAGCGGCGAGGAAGTGTTCGTCATCGACGGCCATACCCATTTTTGGGACGGAAGTCCGGCGAATCAGCTCAACGTCCACGGCAAGCAGTTCATCGACTGCTTCTACGCCTACCACACCTCGCTCAGCCCGAAGGACAAGCTCTGGCCGAAGGAGCAGTTCGAGAAATACAGCGCCGACCAGATGTACAACGATTTGTTCGTCGACGGTCCTGACGACATGGCGGTCGTTCAGTCGACCTACCTCACAGAGTTCTACAAGAACGGGTTTAACACCATCGATCGCAACGCCGAGATGGCGAAGAAGTACAAGGACCGCTTCATCGTCAACGGCGCCTTCGATCCACGGGATGGCGAGAAGGCGCTCGAGTACATCCACTACATGAAGGAGACGTTCGGCATCAAGGGTGTCAAGCTCTACACCGCCGAGTGGAAGGGTGACTCGCGTGGGTGGAAGCTCACAGACCCCAACGCCTATCGATGCTTTGAACTCTGCCAGAAGCTCGGCATCACCAACATCCATGTTCACAAGGGCCCGACGATCATTCCATTAGACAAGGATGCGTTCGATGTTCACGACGTCGACCATGCCGCGACCGACTTCCAGGGGTTGAACTTCATCATTGAGCACTGCGGTCTGCCGCGCCTCGACGATTTTTGCTGGATCGCGGTACAGGAGACGAACGTCTACGGTGGCCTCGCGGTGGCTCTGCCGTTCATCCACGGACGTCCCCGCTATTTTGCCGAAGTGATCAGCGAATTGCTGTTCTGGGTCGGCGAGGACAAGCTTCTTTTCGGGAGCGATTACGCGATCTGGACGCCGCGCTGGCTGGTCGAGAAGTTCTGGAATTTCGAACTTCCGGAAGATCTGAAGCAGGAGCACGGCGTCGACCTCACCCCGCAGGCAAAGAGAAAGATTCTGGGCCTCAATGCCGCTCGCCTCTACGGAGTCGACGTCGAGGCGCAGAAGGCGAAGCTTGGGCAGAAGGCTCACGCGGCGGCAGCGGAGTAGGGCCTATGAACGCACTCCATCAGCATGATCGCAAGATCAGCGAAGTGTGGGAGCGCCTCGCGCTGGTCACGGATCCCGAGCTGGACGAACCGGTCACCGAGCTCGGGTTTGTCGAACGGATCACCGTCGATCATGTTGGTGGAGTCGACATCGTGTTTCGCCTGCCGACCTACTGGTGTTCGGCGAACTTCGCGTTCCTCATGGCCGATGACATGCGTCGGGCGGTTTCCTCGTTGCCATGGGTCTGCGAGGCGCGCCCTCAGCTTCGTGACCACATGGTCGCCGAGCAGATCAACCGCGGTGTCCGTGAAGGCAGGTCGTTTGGCGAGGCGCTCAAGGATTTCGCAAGTGCCGGTTCACTTGACGAGCTGCGGGAGAAGTTCCGCCGCAAGGCGTTCGAGCGGCGCCAGGAGGTCATGATCCTGGCGTTGCGCGGGCTGGGTTACGAGGATCCAGCGATCTGCCGGATGAATCTTGGCGCCTTTGATACGATCAACTTCGGCTC
The DNA here is from genome assembly GCF_000284375.1 of Bradyrhizobium japonicum USDA 6. Lineage (NCBI taxonomy): Bacteria > Pseudomonadati > Pseudomonadota > Alphaproteobacteria > Hyphomicrobiales > Nitrobacteraceae > Bradyrhizobium > Bradyrhizobium japonicum. The sequence goes on along the minus strand of NC_017249.1, from coordinate 6,224,245 downwards.
GGAAGAAGTTGCGCGCCAGAAGCCGCGTTATCGCGAGCTTCTGGTTGAGCGGCGCCTCGCCGATCTCCCGGCCGACCCCGCCTTTGTCACCTACGATGGGGCCCCAATCAAGCGCCACGAAATGGTCTCGTATCTGCAGCGGTTGCGGGGAGTGCGCATCAATATGGAGTTCAACAGCTCGTTATGTCGGGGCCTTCTTGCTGTGCGCTATCGCGAGCTCGACGAGGATCGCGCGCAGCAGACACCAGCTCCGTGTGGAGGTTGCGGCAGTGGTTGCGTTGTACGGTCTGTCGGATCGATTGCAATGAACAAGCATTCTTCGGCGCTTGCGTGAGGTCGCGCTGATGCACGCGCGACCTGTAAGTGTCGACAAAACGGAGCGGACATCAAGTTCGCCCGGCCTGATCATCCAAGAAACGACCACGTGGGAGTGAAACGCAATGCCAAAAGTTCTGCTGCATGACATAGAAGCTCGCCGCGCTCTTGCGCGTGGAGTTCAGAAGCTGGCCGCCGCGATCGAATCGACGCTCGGTCCCAAGGGCATGAACGCGATGGTCGACAGGCCGATCGGCACGCCCATCGTATCGCGCGATGGTGTCACCATTGCCTCCGAGATCGAATTGCCGGATCGCTTCGAGAACATGGGCGCGCAGGTGGTGCGCGAGGTCTCGATGCAGACCAACGAGGTCGCCGGCGACGGTACGACGACGGCGATGGTGCTTGCGAACGGTCTCATTCAAGGAGGCGTTGCGGCCCTCGAGCGCGGCGCCAAGGCGGTCGATCTCTGCAAGGGGATCGACCGGGCCGTCGAAGTCGTCGTCGAGAGCCTGAGGAGTGCGGCAATTCCAGTATCGGACCGCGACACGCTACAGGCCGTGGCAACGATTGCGTCGACCGACTCTCATCTGGGCGGTCTGATCGCCGAGGCGGTGGAGCGCGTCGGAAAGGATGGCGTCATCAGTTCCGATTACGGGCTGACGACGAGCACCACGCTCGAGGTCGTCGAGGGCATGTCATTCGACCGTGGCTACATTTCCCACCATATGGTAACGGACGCCGAGAAGATGGAAGTGGTGCTGGATCAGCCCTACATTCTGCTGACGGACCTGAAAATCAAGACGCCGGGCGAGCTGTCAGCGGTGCGCGCGAGGGTCGCGGAGACCGGGAAACCGCTCGTCATCGTTGCCGAAGAGATTGCACCGGAAGTGGTTGTCACGCTGCTTGGCGAAGGCAACCGCGGCAAGATCCTGGTGGTCAATCCGCCCGACTATGGTCACTGGCGCAAGGCCATGATGGACGACCTCGCAATCATAACCGGCGGACGGGTCATCGCCCGCGAGCTCGGGGGAAAGCTGGAAGAGACAAGCCTTGCGGACCTCGGCACTGCGCGGCAGGCTCGGGCCAGTGCGCGCGAGACGGTGATCATCCGCGGCGGCGGGGACGACGCGGCGATCGCCGCGCGTCGTCAGCAGGTAGCCAAGCAGCACGATCTGGCACCGCCGAACATCGAGCAGGACAAGCTCAAGGAGCGCCTGGCTAAACTTTCGGGTGGGACCGCCGTGATCTTCGCGGGCGGCGTCACGCCGGTCGAGCAGAAGCGTACGATCCAGTTGATCGACGATGCGCTCAGTGCTGCGAGAGCCGCGGCCGAGGAGGGGATCGTGCCGGGCGGTGGGACGGCGTTGGCGCAGTGTGCGCCGGTGGTGGCGCGCGCCCTCGGCAACATCAATGGAGACCTGGGTGAAGGCATCAAGCTGGTGCGCGAAACCTTGTCGCGTCCCGCCGCTTTCATCGCCCGAAATGCTGGCCATGATGCAGCGAAAGTTGTGGCCGAGCTGCAAAGTTCGCGGGCCGGGGTCGGGTTCGACGCTGCAAACGGCGTGTTCATCGACATGGTATCGGCCGGCATCGTCGACCCGGTCAGGGTGACGTATACCGCGCTTCGAAACGCCGCTTCCGTGGCCACGCTGGTGCTGACGACCAACACGCTGGTTGCCGATGTGCCGGAGTATCTTGATCCGACGCAGGGACCTGCGTTGGGCGGCGGGGCAGAGAAGCTTGGGCGGGCCTGAACCACTTGAACGCGGTTCGCGTTGCGCCAGGGCGGTGCCTAAGGATCCGGCGCTCGGATGATGCACTATCACAGGTGGGTCTTTTTTGCGGCGCTGTGCTTCCGAGCCGTAATTTCCGGCTCCGTCGTCGAGGTCGGGGTGAAGCGCCAGGTGGTGGCGACGCCCTGACTATCGCGGAGTGATTGGACGGTGACAACGGTCTAGAACGAGTTACAATCTTGGAAGCTCCGGCATGGGCCGAAGGAGGCGATGCAACAAGCCTCCACGGTCCGACCAGCGGGGCAGGAGGAAACGGGACATGGCCTACATCATCTCCAAACGTGATGGTCCGCATCGCGAAGAGCTCAAGGCGAAGGACTTCCTTCAGAAGAACCGCACGAAGATCAACTCGCTCGCCAACCATCTGACGCTCGGGCGTTGGCAGGAGTTGCGCAATCCGACGCCGCCCATTGAGCCCCAGCCATCAGGCAAGCTCTGGTCCACGCCTCCGGCTCGTCCGAAAGAGGTCGAACCCTATGTGCGGATCAGCTATAACGGCCGCGTCGTGATTGCCGATCTCGCGTCGGGGCGACAGCTCCATTTTGTCGGTGAATTGCGCGGCAGCGGCCAATCGCGATGTTTCGCTTTGGCGACACGCGAGAATGGGATCTTCGAGCCGCTCGACGACGAATTGTGCAAGGTCCTGATCGACCTCGAGGGAGTGAGCGTTCCCGACGAGACGTCGGAAGCGCGCCTGGAGCAGATCATCTCAGGCCGTCTCGGCTTGGACGCTATTGCCAGAACCGTCGAATGATCTTCGTAAGCCGGGCCGCCGAGAACATCGATCTCGTTGGTCCGGCCCATGTCGTTTTCTGCCGATCAAGCTGCTGTTTGCCAATATAGGTTCGGTGCTCCAATGCTGACGGAAACGTTCATGGCTAAGCCGCCGTTTTCCCTGGAAGGCTACAAAATTCCGGATGCCGCGGAGGCGGAGCAGGGGCGGCCGTACGATGAACGGGAGACCAACAGAGCGTGGGAAAACTTCCTGACGTTTGGAGACGCGAAGCGCGAGAATGCTCTGGTGCGAGGCGTGATCGAAGAATCATGGCAGCGCAGCATCAAGTCGGGAGTCAATGCACACTGCAAGGGCAGCAGCTTCATCACTTCGCCGGATGACCTCTATGAGCTGCGTCTGAAGAATGACGATCTGCTCGGCTCCAGCGCCCAGACTTTCCGCCGCGTCGCGGAAGTGCTTGGAGATGCGGCCACAATGCTCGTCATCACCGACAGGAATGGTGTCGTCCTCGACGTCGGCGGCGATCAACGAACGATCGATGCCGGGCACGATATCCGCCTCGAAGTCGGCGCAGCCTGGGGAGAGACGGTGACCGGGACTAACGGCATTGGCACGGCGCTCGTCACGGGAAAACCGGTTCATGTCCACGCCGCGGAGCATTTTTCCGAGGGCATCAAGGCCTGGACCTGCGTTGGTAGCCCCATTCGTAGCCCGATCGACGGCAGCATCATAGGCATCATCGACTTTTCCGGACCCCAGGCGATCTTTCATCGTCACAATGTCGCGCTGGCGGTGATCGCGGCCAATCATATTGAGCTTGCACTCTCGGAAAAGCTTCGGCTCGAAAGAATACGCCTGCTCGAGGCAAGCATTTCTCGAATGCCAGGGATGGGCAGTGCCGACGGCGTGGTGATCCTGGATCGCTTTGGTCGGGTCATCCATCACAACGATATGGCGTCGGCCCGCTGGCGGCGGATCGCGCAGTCTCGTGAATTGAACATTGGGTCGCAGATCCTTCCAAGTCGCGAAGGCCTGCTGGGCAAAGACTTGGCCGAGGGGTTACCCGAGGAGTTGCGCGAGCAGCGGATCGAGCCACTGGTCGTCGACGGGGTCGTGAAGGGCGCAATGCTCGTGCTTGCTTCGAAGCCGCGGACAAATCCTGCTGCATCCGAAATGTTGCCGACAACCCGCGCAGCCCTGATGTCGGCAAAAGAAGCAATCGTCGGATGTAGCGAGGCATTGCTTGAGGTGGTGCAGAAAATTGAACGAGCCGCGCTCGGCCGGACAGCAATCCTGCTCGAGGGCGAAACGGGCGTCGGCAAGGAACTCTTCGCCCGCCTGGTTCATGCCGCCAGTCAGAAGACGGGCAAGGAGCCTTTTGTTGCCTTCAATTGCGGTGCGGTCTCGAAAGAGTTGCTCGGCGGCGAGTTATTCGGGCATGCACCGGGCGCTTATACCGGCGCCACACGGGAGGGGAGGCCAGGACGATTCGAGTTTGCCAATGGCGGTGTGCTTAGCCTCGACGAGATCGGCGAGATGCCGATGGACCTGCAACCTTACCTGCTCCGTGTGTTGGAAGAGCGTGCGGTGTACAGACTAGGTGACAGCAAGGCGCGTGCGGTGGACGTCCGGCTTGTGGCGTCGACCAATCGGAATCTGAAGCAGGAAGTGGCCGAGGGACGTTTCCGCAAAGATCTGTACTTCCGGATCGGCGTCGTCAGGTTCACCATCCCACCGCTCCGCGAGCGGCTGGGCGATGTCGAGATACTGATCGATCACTTCAACAGACAATTCGCGACGATCTACAGCACCCAGCCGTTGCGCTTCGAGGCGGCCACTATGGAGTTACTGCGCCGCTATTCCTGGCCGGGAAACGTTCGCGAGTTGCGCAATCTGATTGAGAACCTCGTGCTGATGACGATAACCGGCATCGTCACTCCCAGGGACTTGCCAGAGGATTTCTTGGAGGTCACTCCGGCTCAACCTCCCTCAATCTCCGTGCAGTCGGAGAATAGGGCGACGGGATCGGAGGGTGACGAGGTCGCGCGCTTTGACGAGATGGAGCGTCGTGCCATCGAGAGGGCCGTCGCAAACGCCGGCGGCAATATTGCCGCCGCCGCGGAAAAGCTGGGGCTTTCGCGCGCTACGCTATACCGAAAATTGCACCAATACCGTTCCCGAACCTAGCGATCGGGGCTGGCATGGCGGCTGTCTGGGATGAACAAAAGGGCGGGGAAGGTCCGTTACCCGCGGCGACGCTGGCCTCGCAGATCCTCGCGCGCGCCGACCGCGACGTCACTTTCGTGGTTCACCTCGTTGGCGAAAGCCAAAGCTTGCTGGTGCGGCATTTCATCAAGTTCATCGAGACGGAGCTCGCAAAGCGCGGCATGAGCTACGGCGTACATCCGTTACTGCGACCTTTCGTCGAAACGCATGCACGCGAGCTGTCGGATTTCGTATTGCAGGGTATCGGATTGCGGCATCAGTTTGGCCTGCAGACCATCGAGACGATGGCGGGCGATCCGGCGCGGTTGCTGAGGGTCGATCTGTGGGACTCGCTGCAATCTCACGTCAACGACGCGCAGCGACACTTCGTATCCGATGTCCGGGGCCTCCAGCGGATCCTAGATCAAATCGAGTCGGGCGCATGAATGTCGATCCGGAGGTCCTTGTCGAAATGCTGAAGGAGCGGTTGCTCGTCGTTCAGCAGATATCGGCCGCGCAATCATGGACCCTTCTGAACCAGCAGCTTGCTGGCGGAGCAGAATTCGAGATCCAGAGAATTGAGCAGGAGATTGCGGCGACAGGCGGTTCGCATGCGTTCGCCCATGCTATCGAGGAAGCGCACGAGCGCTTGAAAGAAGCAAAGGCCGGAATGCTGGCATGCGACGTCCAATGCGCCGCGCTGGAACGACGCCTTGAAGAACTCGACAGGCGTATTGCTACCGGCAGGTGAGGCGACGGATGGACACGATGGAAGCTGAGACGGCAACGCTCTATGCCTTGCTTGGTCGGCATTGGAACGTGGGTGCGCCCGTTACGGACGCGACCTTCGACGCTGCCGGACAGGCAGTGGCATTCGCGCTTGCCGATGGCTCTTTGGCAATTGCTCCGCTGGCCGATAGCGAACCGCCGAAGGATCGCTATCGTATGGCCTTGGACGGCGGCCGGCCGACGATATCCCCGCGGCGGAATCCGGCCCCGCCGTTGACGAAAGTCGTCATCAGCGATGCCTCTCTTCATCTCGCCTCGATCGAGCCTGATGGCTTCATCGCAAGCGATGGCAGTCAGTTGCTGCACGTGTCGGCGTCCGGTGTCACTCGACAAGCCGCGAAATTAGGGCCCCCGATCGATCTCGTCGCCCCGGTGAACGCTGGCGGCGTTCTGGCTGCCTCCGGCGGGTCGGTCATATATTGCGATTCCAACGGCGATGTCGGATGGCTCCAGGAGCGTGCGGGGGGGCGTTCATCCGCGATGGCCGTTTCGCCGGATGGTCGGAGCTTCGCGATAGGAGCTGACGGTTGTCTGCTTGTGCGTGCCTTCGGACTCCGCCCGGAGCCCACCGCTACATTTGCGTTGGGTTTCATCTCCAGCTTGGCGTGGAGTCCCGATGGAAGCTGGTTGGCAATGTGCGTCGAAGAAGCCGGAATTGTGTTGCTGCGCCTTTCCGATGTGCGCACCGTTCGGATGCCGAGCTATCCTGCAAGCGTTGGATCTCTTTCGTGGAGTGCAGACTCCCGCGTTCTTGCGACGAGCGGGGCCTATCGGATGATCGCATGGGACGTTCTCAGCCTCGACGACGGAAGCGAACAGCCGACGAGCCTCAGCACCGGTCGTGGCGGATTCATCCTCGTCGAGGCGGTCGATGTGCACCCCGGGCGTCCCCTGATCGCGGCAGGGTACAGCGACGGCAGGGTCGTCGTCGCGAGGATCGGACATCCCGACGAATTGGTTGTCAAACCGCCCGGTGGCGGCGCCGTCCAAGCCCTTCGATGGTCCGCCGATGGCCAGCATCTTGCAGTCGGAACCTGCGGCGGAGAAGCGGCGATCGTGACGTTTCCGCCGCAAATCTTCAAGTAACAGCGAGCCGGGGCGGAGAGCACCAGGAGGAAATCCATGACTGTAGCTCGAGTGCCAAATGAAGCCGAAAGTAAGGATCAGTTCTTCAAAGAGCTGGCGGAGCTATCGGAGCGCATGATCGCTGCGCACGGAAAAGAGTTCTCGATGGGCGCTTTGGTGCTGGCGGCGAGGTTCATCGCCGAAAACAGGCCGTTCGAGCGAAGCGCAGCAACACAGTGACGTGTCGTCTTACTGCACACGATCGCGGCGGCGGCGAGTGCGGTAGGCCATGGCAGAGCCATTTTCGTCAACCACGCCGAGCGGCCGAACTGACCGCAAAGGTTGGTCGTCCTTTCCCGGTGCTCTCCCTGCCAAGAAGCGAAATTCTTTCTGTTGAAAGTGGTGCATGCCTGGGCAATGAATGTATAGCAATGACCTGCGCGGGATAGCTCGAAAGCGGTACTGTGGGCTGCGCGAGCTGAAATCAAGATCAAGCTGTTGAATTTACAAAGATTAAAGTTTTCCGTGGCTCCGATGATGGACTGGACCGATAGCCGCTGTCGGGTGTTCCATCGCCATCTGACGCGGCGGGCGCTGCTCTATACGGAGATGCTGACGACCGGCGCCATCATTCATGGCGACCGGGAGCGGCTGCTCGGGTTCGACGCGGTCGAGCATCCGGTGGCGCTTCAGCTTGGCGGGTCGGATCCGCGCGAGCTCGCACAGGCCGCGCGGATCGGCGAAGAGTTCGGCTATGACGAGATCAACCTCAATGTCGGCTGCCCGTCGGATCGTGTGAAGGATGGCCGCTTTGGAGCCTGCCTCATGGCGGAACCGGAGCTTGTGGCGCGATGTGTCGACGCGATGAAGGGCGCGGTTTCCATTCCCGTCACCGTCAAATGCCGCATCGGCATCGACGATCAGGATCCGGAGGTCGCGCTCGATACGCTTGCGCGCGGAGTGGTCGCCTCAGGCTGCGATGCGCTGATCGTGCATGCCCGCAAGGCCTGGCTCAACGGTCTGTCGCCGAAGGAGAACCGCGACATCCCGCCGCTCGACTATGACCGCGTCTATCGCCTCAAGCGCGCGATGCCTGATGTGCCCATCATCATCAACGGCGGCATCCCCGGTGTCGACGAGGCGAAAGCGCATCTCGAGCACGTCGACGGCGTGATGCTCGGCCGCGCCGCCTATCAGGAGCCATGGCGGCTGCTCGCCGTCGATCAAGACATCTTCGGCGAAGCGGCGCCGCATGCGACGATGCAGGACGCGCTCGAAGCGATGATGCCCTATATCGAGCAGCAGCTTGCGCGGGGCACGCGGCTGCATGCGATCACGCGGCATTTCGTCGGGGCGTTCCACGCCGTGCCCGGCGCGCGCGCCTTTCGCCGCCATCTTGCCGAGCAGGGGGTGAAGCCGGGCGCCGGCGTGGACGTGCTGCGCGATGCGATCGCGCGTGTCGGTGCGCGTGCTCCGGCGGAGGCCGCGGCCTAGCCCAAACGGGTGAAGGGCCGGATCGCAAAATCCGGCTCCTCGTCGATCCGCCTCAGCGGAGCAGATCGAAATGATAGTTCACGCCGACGCGGAAGGTGTGGAATTTGGCGGCGTTCCAGTCCGGCAGATCGTCGTGCTTGAACTCGGTGTAGAGATATTCGGCCTTGGCCGACCATTTCGGCAGGAACGCCCATTCGACGCCGCCGCCCGCGGTCCAGCCCATCTTCATCTTGTTGATCGGCCCGTCCTTCAACTCGCCGGTGGCAAGACCCGCGGTCCCGAAGAACAGCAGCCGTGAATCCATCGTCGCGATGCCGGCGCGGGCGCGGCCGGTCATGTACCAGGGGATGCTCACCGCGGCGCTGTTGAGCGCGTCGTGGTTCTTGATGTCGCCGCCCTCGAAGTCATTCTCGATGCCGACCACGAACATCGGCGAGAGCTGGTAGTTGTAGCCAATCTGCACGCCGCCGACGGCGCCCTTGACCTTGCCGGCGCTGATGCCGACGAGATTATTGAACGCGTCGTCGCCGCTCTCTGCGTAGCCGGCGTTGAAGCCCGCATAGAGACCTGTCCACGAATACACCGGCTGCGGCGCCGTGTAGGCCGAGGAGGGCGCGGCATAGCGCGGCGACAGGTCGGCGGCGCAGGCGCTGCTCGCGGCGAATACCGCGGCAAAGGGCAGGGCGCGCATCGTGCGGCGTAAGGCGGCTCTGGCAGTCATGACTCTCAATCTCCCACTTGGCCGCACCTCACGGAGCAGCCTTGTCCAACCCCGATCCGGGAATGGGATTGTTATAAACCGACTGGACGGTTTGTAAATAGAGGAAATGCCACACCGAGGATTGTTCGCGGGGCTCGGGGTTAGGCGGTTGGCTGGCAGCCGCGCCGATGTTGCGCAGCGCGCTGGCGCAAAGGTGGCCTTACGAGGCGCCAGATCGGCCGCTGTCCGTCACGATGACGAGGCGACAATACTCGACGTCGAATGACGGGTGGATCGCGAGGGTTGCGACAACAAAGTGTTAGACAAGATGCACTCTACAATCTACGATTGTTTATTGCTATATTATCTACTCGTTCGACGATCCTTCGGCTCTCGCAGCATTTCATGCGGTGACGTTCGCGGTTGTTTTCGCGTCGGAGGCGTTGGACTCGGACCCGTCGTGCGGGTCGATTTGATGAGGGACCAGCGATGCCAATTTTCATGGCCGTAGTGATCCTGGTGAGCGTCTCGATATTTTTTGGTCCGCGGAATGCGTCGGCGCAGGATGTGACGCCGCAGGTGCTGCCAGACCGCATCGATGATGTCCCGGACGCGCCTGGCAATCCGTTCCCGCGGTTTGACAATTTCAGCTGGCGCGCCTTCGTCGCGTTGAACTGGCCGGCTCTGGATGGCGCCCCAAACCGCGGGCAGCCCGATCGGACCAAGAAGCTGGGCGACGCGGGCCCCCGCGTCTGGGAAACCTACAAGGCGCGCTACGAGGTCTTTGCGCCGGGCGCGCCGAAACCGGCATCATGGACCAGCTACGACGGCACGAACCCCTGCGGAGGCGCGGTCACCAACCAGACCAAGACGCTCAGCGCATTCAGCCATTTCGCGGATTTCAATCAGGCCGCCTTCACGCTGGCCCGCCTTGCCAATCCGCTGATTGACCAGAGCCGGATGTACACGCGCTACGAGGTTCGCTTTAACCGCGAGCAGTTCGATTCAATCGTCGACGACAACAACAAATGGTACATCAAGCAGAACCTGCCCACTTCAGCGAAACCCGGGGCGTTTCGGGATGGTTCTATTGAACTGAAGGCTGCTTGGCGGGTGCTCATGCCAAGCGATGGGATCGACCGCAGCCGCTATTACATCGCCAAAGCCATGGTGTTTGATCCGGTCGCGACGACGCGCGGCGGAAGCATCGTTTGCAACGAGCGGGACATCGCGCTCGTCGGCCTCCATATCGTGATCAAGACGAAGCTCCGGCCGCAATGGATCTGGAGCTCGTTCGAGCATATCGATAACGTTCCATCAAAAATTGATGAGCCGGACGCCAAGGCGGCGCGGATTCCTTACTCGTTCAACTCCGGATCTCCGCCTCCGGGACTCGCGCCGACGCCGGCCCCCAAGATGATTTCCGACGACAATCCTCCAAGCGATAACCCGGATCCGATGCAGGTCGTTCGACTGCAACCGATCCAGCCCGATACGATGCAAATGAACCAGGCGTATTGGAATCTCCCCGAGATCAAGGGAACGGTCTGGGCCAATTACATGCTCATCATGACGCAATGGCCAAGCGCGCCGGGGACACCAAGTCCGACCAACGCAGGAGGACCGTTCCCGCTGGGAGTTGGTTCGACCCTGGCGAACACGACGATGGAAACCTACCAGCAGCGGAACGGCTCCAGCTGCATGGAATGCCATCAGGCCGTGTCAAATCAGCTCGGCCGGGACTTCGTCGCGTTCATGGCACTCGATGCACACGACCCAGCGCAGCAAATGCTGGCATCCGCGGCATTCCGGCGCATCGCAGCGCCGTTATCGACAGGGGCCAGCGCCAAGACGGCATCACGAAAAACCAATCAGGCTGCGTCGCCGGCGAGGACCGCCCTCGACAATGACCCGATGGTGCAGGCATTGGCCCGCGTGCTTCAACGTCAGTGATGTTTGGTTCCGAATTGAAGCGACGAAGCAGTTGGAGATCGGACATGGCAGGCAAAATCACGACCTATGCAGATTTCCAGAATTTCATGGACGCCTGTTGCACCAAGGTGGGCGCAGACCCGGACCTGTCCGGCCACGGCCGCTGGTGGCGCGAGATGACCCACACCACGTTCGTCACCGATGGCAAGGTCAAGGGGCAGCGTGTCGTCGTCGTTGGCGATCCCGACAACTCGATCATGATTCACGCCCTGCGGGGCGACACGCCGGATTTCGATGCAAACGACCCGAATGCGCGGTTCGGCCGGATGCCGCTCAACGCGAATTCTTTCTTTGCTGATGCCGATATCGATGAGATCGCGGACTGGATCAAGCGGGGCTGCCTGGATGGAGCGGCTCCGTCAGTTTGACTGGCGCCAGAGCGGCCAAGGGCGATCTGACAAGCGCCGATCACGTTGTGCGGCTCAGGCAGTCCCGGCCGATTGAGCCCTGAACGTGCGCATGGGGCGCGCAGCGAAGCGCATTATCGGAGCGCGCGGCGGTCTGGCAATTCCGGGTAGCCGGTGAGCATCAGCTTGTCGGCGCGCACGCCCCAGCTCTCCAGGCGGTCGAGGAAGCTCATGCCGAGCAGATTGGTCTTCATCTGCCCGCGCTGCACGACGAGGGCAGGCACCGACTTTTCGACGAGGTGGCCGACGGAGAGACGGTCGAGCGTAAGGCGGGCAGCCTTGGTGTGGCCGCCCGCGGTTTCGAGATCGACGTCGTATTCGAGCATCTCGAGCGGCAGTCCGATCGCTTTCGCGGTTTCCCAGGTCAGCACCACCGAGGTCGCGCCGGTATCGATCACCATTGGTGCGGCAACGCCGTTGATCTTCGCACGCAGTGCGAATTCGCCGCCCTGGCCGCGCTGGATCTGCACGGCCGGGGCCGGGGAGGCGATCTGCGCGCGAAACATGTGCGAGACCTTGTTGCTCGCGCGCGCGATCCGGTCGGGATCGCCATAGGCGACGACGGCACCGGCCGTGCCGGCGAGCATGACGAGAACGAGCAGGAAGCGGATCATTGCGCGCCTCCGAGGCGACGCAGGGCGGTCAGGCGCGTTTCGGCGATCCCGCGATCGGCTGCAAACCCGCGTCCGCCATGCGTGCCGGCAACAGCGCCATCACCGCGAGCCGTTCCGTGCTTTCCATGGCGTGCCAGCGCGCGATCTCCGGCAAGGTCCGGCCGCAGCCGAAGCACAGCTTGGTCTTGGGATCGATCATGCAGACGGCGACGCACGGAGTTTCTTTGCTCATGTGGCCATAGTGGGGGATCGTCGGGCATGTCTGCAAGCATCTCGTTAAGAGCCCGTACCTGCGCTCATGATCGGCTTGTGGCGCGGCCGCCGCTTCTCGTCGGGCACCGCGGAACTGTCCGGCTGGAGCGGCGGAGAATCGTCCGACATCGGCGCCAGCGCACTCATCACGCGCTCCGGCGGGAAGGTGACGATCACCTCGGTGCCGATGCGCAGCTTCGATTTCAGCGTGAATGTGCCGCCATGCAGGTCGATCAGGTTCTTGGCGATGGGCAGGCCGAGCCCTGCGCCCTGTTCGGCCGACTTGATCGAGTTGGAGCCCTGGCCGAACGAGGCGAGCACGATCGGGATCTCGTCCTCGGGGATGCCGGAGCCGGAATCCTTCACCGAGAGATATTGCCCGCCCGAGGCGGTCCAGCCGGCCTTGAGCCAGATCTCGCCGCCTTGCGGGGTGAACTTGATCGAGTTGGAGAGCAGGTTGAGCACGACCTGGCGGATCGCCCGCTCGTCGGCCCAGAGCCGCGGCATGGCCTGCTCGAACACCTCGTGGATGGTGATGCCGCGGCTCGAGGCGCGCAGCTTCATCAAATGATGGCAGTCGGCGACGATGCCGACCAGCGACACTGCTTCCTCGTTGAGCTCGTAGCGGCCAGCTTCGATCCGCGACAGATCGAGGATCTCGTTGATGAGGTTGAGCAGGTGCACGCCGGAATTATGGATGTCGGCGGAATATTCCTTGTAGACCGGCACCGCGTGCGCACCAAAAATTTCGCTCTTCATCACCTCGGAGAAGCCGAGGATCGCGTTCAGCGGCGTGCGCAGCTCGTGGCTCATCTGCGCGAGGAAGCGCGATTTTGCGACGTTGGCGGATTCGGCGCGGTGGCGCGCTTCGTCCGAGATCGCCTTGGCCTGTTCGAGCTCGCCGATCAGCGCGTCCTTCTCGGCGCGTGCCTCGAGCGTGGCGAAGGTCGAGGAGTGCAGGCGGTGCGCCAGCAGCACGAAATAGCCTTCGGCTGCGAGCGCGAGCGCCGCCAGGATGTAATTGTCGAGCGCGCCGGTGATTGCAAAGCTCAGCGCCATCGCGACCGCGACCGGCGCCGTGGCGGCAAGGGCGGCGATCGGCAGATTGGCGGCCAGCATGCTCGACACCGCGATCACCAGCAGCATCAGGAACATCATCAGCGTTTCCGTGACCATGTCGAGCACGGGATGGATCAGGATCGCCATCCAGCACAGGCCATAGAGCAGGTCGAGCACGACGAAGTGCGTCCGCCAGGCGCGCGTCGCCGCGGGCGAGGAGGCCTCAGCCAGGAAACGGTGGCAGCTGCGGATCATCGCGGCGTGGATGCAGAGCATGCCGGCGGTCCAGGCCGCGGCCGGGATCGGCTGCATCCACAGCCCGAACAGCACGCCGGTGGCGACCACCAGCAGCATCACGACATAGGAGGCCGACAGCCGCGTCTGGGCATATTGGCGCAGCATCTCGGCGTCGAAAGCCGGCCGGGTTCCGCTGGTCGACGTTAACTTGTCGCGCGCCTCGCGTACCCGCTGCGACGCAGCCCGGCGGCTGCTCGCCGATGGCGCGCTCACCGGCTCGGCCGGAAGCTGCACGACCTCTGGCTTTTCAGCGGGTTTACTCATCGAACAACAACATTCCTGCCCACGCAAAGGCGGGCCTTCTGCATTGTCTATCTCTGGCAAGAAATCCTTAAGAGGTGACTTAAGGAGCTAAAGAATTACGTTAACCCGGCGTTAATTTTGAACGTGCGCTTTGAACGCGCGTAGTGCCGGTCAGTGCAGCGCCGCATGCTGGGCGACGTAGACCACGGCGCCCGCCAGATAGCCCGCGAGCGCGGGGATGGCGATGCGGCGGGCGTACCAGAGGAACTCGATCCGCTCGAGCCCCATGGCGGCGACGCCCGCGGCCGAGCCGATGATCAGGATCGAGCCGCCGGTGCCGGCGCAATAGGCGATGAATTCCCAGAGGAAGCTGTCGGGCGGGTAGTGGCCGAGGTCGTACATGCCCATGGTCGCCGCCACCAGCGGCACGTTGTCGATGACGGCGCTCAGCAGGCCGAGCACGACGACGATGACGTCCTGGCGGCCAATTGTCGCCTCCAGCCAGCGCGCCAGCATCGACAGGAGGCCCGCATGTTCGAGGCAGGCGACCGCCAGCAGAATGCCGAGGAAGAACACGATCGAGCTCATGTCGATCCGCGTCAGCGCATGCGCGAGCGTCAGCGGACGGCGAACATGCTCGTCCTTGTCGCGGTGAACGACCTCGCCGACCAGCCAGACGATGCCGAGCCCGAGCAGCACGCCCATGAAGGGCGGCAGATGCGTGACCGCCTTGAAGGCGGGCACCGCGATCAATACGCCGAGCCCGAGATAGAACATCAGATTGCGCTCGTACGACCCGACGAGCTGAACTCCGTCGTCCTTGGACGGCGGCGCGATGGACTTGCCCTTCACCAGAAGGCTGATGAAGGCGAGCGGCACGAGCAGATTGACCAGCGAGGGCAGGAACACCGAGCCCATGATCTTCAGCGGCGTGATCTGCCCGCCGATCCACAGCATGGTCGTGGTGACGTCGCCGATCACGGTCCAGGCGCCGCCGGCATTGGCGGCGATGACGATCAGGGAGGCGAACAGCAGGCGGTCGTCGCGCCTGGCGATCAGCCGCTGGATCAGCGAGACCATCACGATGGTGGTGGTGAGATTGTCCAGGATCGCGCTGAGGAAGAAGGTCACGAAGCCGATCAGCCACATCAGGCGGACCTGGCTGGTCGTGCTGATGCGGGAGGTGATGACCTCGAAACCGTCGTGGGCGTCGATCACCTCGACGATGGTCATCGCGCCGATCAGGAAGAACACGATCTGGGCGGTGGAAGCGACGGATTCGTCGATCTGCCGGCCGACCATGGCGTGGTCGCCGATCGTGGCCGCGTAGATCGCCCAGAGCAGCCCGGCGCCGATCAGCGCCGTGGCACTCTTGTTGATCCGGAGCGGGTGTTCGAGCGCGATCGCCGCATAGGCGAGAACGAAGATGACGGCGATCGCGATCAGCAAGGCGGGATCAGTTCGACAGGTGTCAGCGGTTAAGGCGCGCGAGCAGGCTCGACGTATCCCAGCGCTTGCCGCCCATCTTCTCGACCTCGGCGTAGAACTGGTCGACCAGCGCGGTGACCGGCAGGTTGGCACCGTTGCGGCGGGCTTCGGCCAGCGAGATCGAGAGGTCCTTGCGCATCCATTCGACCGCGAAGCCGAAATCGTACTTGTCCTCGTTCATGGTCTTGTAGCGGTTCTCCATCTGCCAGGACTGCGCGGCGCCCTTGGAGATGGTTTCGATCACGGCCGCGACGTCGAGGCCACTCTTCTTGGCGAAGTGGATACCTTCGGAGAGGCCCTGGACCAGGCCCGCGATACAGATCTGGTTGACCATCTTGGTCAACTGGCCGGAGCCGGCGGGCCCGAGCAGCTTGCACATCCGCGCATAGGCGCCCGTGATGACCGGCTCGGCGCCGGCATAGGCGTCCTGTGCGCCGCCGCACATCACCGTCAGCACGCCATTCTCGGCGCCGGCCTGGCCGCCGGAAACCGGCGCATCAATGAACTTGAACCCGGCCTTGGTGGCGGCAGCGTCGAGCTCGCGTGCGACCTCGGCGGAGGCGGTGGTGTGGTCGACGAAGCTCGCGCCCTTCTTCATGCCGGCGAATGCGCCGTCGGGGCCGATCGTGACCGCGCGCAGATCATTGTCGTTGCCGACGCAGCACATTACGAAATCCTGGCCCTCGGCCGCGGCCTTCGGGGTCGCCGCGGTCTTGCCGCCGAACTTGTCCGCCCATTCCTTCGCCTTGGCCGCGGTGCGGTTGTAGACGGTGACCTCATGGCCCCCTTTTTTCACGAGGTGTCCGGCCATGGGGAAGCCCATCACGCCGAGACCGAGGAAAGCGACTTTAGCCATGTGTGGTACCTTGTCCGTAGTTTGGGTTTTACGGTTTTTGCCGGGCGAGGGGGCGCCTGGTTCCGCTATGAGGGCGGATTAGGCGCGCACCATAAACCCTTGAGGCCAGAGGGCAACGGCTTCGTTTGGCAGCCGCCTGTGCTAGGATGGCGGGACTTAAGGTCCTACATAAAAAAGGGAGCGAAAGCATGGGCGGCGTGAGCGTTGGTGTCCTCGATCATTTCAACATCCGGACCCGGAATCTGGCCGAGACGGTCCGCTTCTATGAGGACGTGCTGGGCCTGGAAAAGGGCGCCCGGCCCGATTTCGCCTTCCCGGGGGCCTGGATGTACAGCGAGGGCAAGGCGGTGGTGCACCTCGTCGATATTTCCCCGACCCCGGAGCCACAAAAGCCGGATTCCGGCGTTGTCCACCACGTCGCCTTCGTCAGCCGCGGTTTCGACGGCATGAAGCAGCGGTTGGCGTCCAAGGGCATGAAATTCGACTCCCGCCAGGTGCCCGGCGGCGACCTCTGGCAGATCTTCGTCCACGACCCCAACGGGGTCATGATCGAGCTCAATTACGAGGCCGCTGCGGAGCAGGGGGCTGCCCCCGCGGAGATGGCTGACGATATCGGCAGGCAGTAGCCTTTTGGCCGTTTCCGCTCTAATGGGGCATCCTCAAGCCTTGAGCATGATCTTATCGGAAAGCCGCTCCACACTTTTCCGGATCATGCTCTGTTCAGGAGATGCGCTTTGAGCGTGACGCAGCAACAGGTTCTCGACAGCCTCGCCAGGATCAAGTCGCCCCGCGGGGTCGCGCTCACCAATGCCAATGTGCTGAGCGCGATCAGCGCGGCCGACGGCAAGGTGTTCTTCTCGATCAACGTCGATGCCGCCGAGGCGCGGGCCTGGGAATCCGTCCGGGCCGAGGCCGAGGCCGCGGTGCGCGCCATTCCCGGCGTCACCACCGTGATGGTGGCGCTGACCGCCGAGCGCAAGCCGGGTGCAGCGCCACCACCGCCGCCAACGCCGAGCCGCGGCACGCCGGGCGTGCAGCCGGTCCACGCCCACAAGCCGCCGCAGGGCGGCCAATCGCCGATGGCGCGGCAGTCCGAGATTCCGGGCGTCGCGGCCGTGATCGCGGTCGCCTCGGGCAAGGGCGGCGTCGGCAAGTCGACCACCGCGCTCAACCTGGCACTGGGCCTGCGCGACGTCGGCCTCAAGGTCGGGCTGCTCGATGCCGACATCTACGGCCCCTCGGTGCCGCGGCTGACGGGCCTGCACGAGAAGCCGGAGCTGGACGGCGAGCGCAAGATGATTCCGCTCCGGCGCTTCGGCCTCGCCATCATGTCGATCGGCTTCCTGGTGGAGGAGGAGACCGCGATGATCTGGCGAGGTCCCATGGTGATGTCGGCGGTGACTCAGATGCTGCGCGACGTCGCATGGGGGAGCCTCGACGTGCTCGTGGTCGACATGCCGCCGGGCACCGGCGATGCCCAGCTGACGCTGGCGCAGAATGTACCGCTCAAGGGCGCCGTGATCGTCTCGACCCCGCAGGACCTGTCCCTGATCGACGCAAGGCGGGGGCTTGCGATGTTCAGGAAGGTCAACGTGCCCGTGCTCGGCATCGTCGAGAACATGAGCTACTTTCAGTGCCCGCATTGCGGCACGAAATCGGACATTTTCGGCCATGGCGGTGCGCGCCACGAGGCCGAGAAGCTCGGGGTACCGTTCCTGGGCGAGATCCCCCTGCACATGGCGATTCGCGCCACCTCGGATGCCGGCAATCCCGTGGTCGACAGCGAGCCGGACGGTCCTCATGCGGCGATCTATCGCGCTATTGCGGGGCAGGTC
The DNA here is from genome assembly GCF_000284375.1 of Bradyrhizobium japonicum USDA 6. NCBI lineage: Bacteria > Pseudomonadati > Pseudomonadota > Alphaproteobacteria > Hyphomicrobiales > Nitrobacteraceae > Bradyrhizobium > Bradyrhizobium japonicum. The sequence continues at coordinate 6,206,102 of NC_017249.1, read as the reverse complement.
CGGGACCAGCTCAAAGGCGTTATCGCCGCGGCCTGAGCCGGCTTTTGGGGGCATGCGACTTTCGTAGAGCCCCGTCATGCCATTGTCGCGTTCCGAAAGCGGGGCTTCCGTGTTAAAGGCCACGGCAGTCAAGCCCCTTCGGTTCGACGCGACCTAGAGCGCGTCGCCGGAACGAGCGGCGACAACGAGGAAGTTTAGGGGAAACACCCCAACAAGGAGAGACCTGAAGATGAAGCGTCGTGATTTCCTGAAAGTGTCGGCAGCAGGCGCGGCGGCGACCGCCGCGGTGGCCTCGCCGGCGATCGCGCAGTCCATGCCCGAGATCAAGTGGCGCCTGACGTCGAGCTTCCCGAAGTCGCTCGACACCATCTATGGCGGCGGCGAGCAGCTGGCGAAGTACGTCGCCGAGATGACCGACAACAAATTCCAGATCCAGGTGTTCGCCGCCGGCGAAATCGTCCCCGGCCTCCAGGCGCTCGACGCGACCTCGAACGGCACGGTCGAGATGTGCCACACCGTCTCCTACTACTATGTCGGCAAGGACCCGACCTGGGCGATCTACGCCTCGGTGCCGTTCGGCCTCAACGCACGCCAGCAGAACTCCTGGTGGTACCAGGGCGGCGGTGAGCAACTCGGCAACGAGTTCTTCAAGAAGTCGAACGTGATCGGTCAGCCCTGCGGCAACACCGGCACCCAGATGGGCGGCTGGTTCCGCAAGGAGATCAAGACCGTTGCGGACCTCTCCGGCCTCAAGATGCGCATCGGCGGCATCGCCGGCCAGGTGCTCCAGAAGGTCGGCGTCGTGCCGCAGCAGCTCGCCGGCGGCGACATCTATCCGGCACTGGAGAAGGGCACCATCGACGCCGCCGAGTGGGTCGGCCCCTACGATGACGAGAAGCTCGGCTTCGCCAAGGTCGCCAAGTACTACTACTATCCCGGCTTCTGGGAAGGCGGTCCGACCGTCCACGCCTTCACCAATTTGGACAAGTGGAATTCGCTGCCGAAGAACTACCAGGCGATCCTCACCAACGCGATGGCCAACGCCAACAGCTGGATGGCCGCGCGCTACGACATGCAGAACCCGGCGGCGCTGAAGCGTCTGGTCGCCGGCGGCACCCAGCTTCGTCCCTTCACCAACGAAGTGCTCGAGGCCTGCCTCAAGTCGACCAACGAGCTGTGGGGCGAGATCTCGGCCAAGAACCCCGACTTCAAGAAGTCGATCGACGCCATGCAGGCCTACCGCTCCGACGAATATCTGTGGTGGCAGGTCGCCGAATACACCTACGACAGCTTCATGATCCGCTCGCGCACCCGCGGCTGATCTTTCGAAACGTCGCAAGGCGACAGAGCCCGGCCTCGTTCGCAGGCCGGGCTTTTTCTTTGCCGCCAGCGGCCGCCCAAACGAAAATATGAAAAACAACCCCATGTACAGTAGAAGCGGGGTGAGGGCAGGTTGCCCTCTGGATCCTGCCAACAGCTTGACGCGTCGGGGCAAATCAGCAGGAAGGGGCAATCGTCGCGCAGTCGGGGCCAACGCGGCGATTTTGCCTGATCGCGGCATCTGGCATAACATCGTCATTTGCCGCGCGTCTGTTCCCACACCGTCATTGCGAGGAGCCCTTGCGACGAAGCAATCCAGACCGTGACCGCGGAGGGTTTCTGGATTGCTTCCGCCTTTGCCGAGGCTTCGGCGGACAAGTCGTACGCTCGCAATGACGAGTGGTGGAGTTGGAGCTCGACCCAGCAAGGAACCCGTTTGACACGTCGGGCAAAACAGTGGCAAAAAGCAATAATCGCATAATCCGAAATTAGGGCTTCGGTGCCGATCCCGTGAGGTGACGATGAGCTTCGATCCCGATGAGGTTCAACGCGCGCTGCGCAAGGCATGGTCGCTGTCGACTTCCAGCCAATGGACGCCGAACAATCCGGCGGCAGGGCAGTGCAACGTCACGGCGCTGCTCGTTCACGAACTTTTCGGCGGCGAGCTGCTGAAAACGCCTCTGCCGGCGGCCGATCATTTCTACAATCGGATCGAAGGCCGGCGCTATGACTTCACGGCGAGCCAGTTCGATCGGCCGATTACCTACGTCGACTTGCTCACGGATCGAGCCGACGCAGAGCTGGGAGCAACGAGCGACCAACTGGCCGAACTCAGAGCCGCTTTTCTGCGGCACTGTACTAGGCCGTGTACCTATAAGCCCGGCGGCGTCACGCGACTGCTGACTAAGTCTGCTTTGCTCCTATAGCGACCAAGTTCGTGCGGCAGCACAGTATGTCACGATGGGCAAAAGTCGGACTCAAGCGGCTACTAGGATGGGCTGTCCGAGTCTACCGGAACCGTGAAGTGAAAAATGGCGCCGCGGCCTTTATCGGCGGTCACCCATACTTGTCCTTCATGCGCCTCGATGATCGACCGGCAGATTGACAGCCCCATGCCCATGCCATCCGTTTTGGTCGTGAACATCGGGTTGAATATCCGATCCACGGCGCCGCCGGGCTCTAGACCTTCCCCCGTGTCTTCTACAGATACCATCACGTATCTGGAGTGATGGACTTCAGACCTTATGGATAGGACCCGCTCCCCATTCTTCGTGGCCATGGAGTCGATTGCGTTCGTAATCAAATTCACCAGCACTTGCTGGAGCTGAACCTGTTCGCCTCTTATCCGCGGCAGCCGTTTGTTAACGTCGGCTTGAACGGCGACCCGATGTCTCCGCAATTGGTCACGGACGACGGCCAGAGCTTCCTGGATGACATCGTCGATATCGAGCGAAGTCCGGGTCCGTGCACCCGTCTTGAAATGCACCCGGATATTTTCGATCACGGCGTCCGCATGGTGTCCGGTGGTCACGACGCGCCGAAATGCATTCCTGGCACTATCGAGGTCAGGCTCGACACGATCAAGCCAGTGCAATCCCGCGTTCGCACTAGCTATGATCGCCGTTAATGGCTGTTTGATTTCGTGGGCAATTGAAGCCGAGACGGCGTCGCCGGTCATCAGCCGCGCCTCACGTTCGCGACGTTGCGCCAGGACCGCGCCGAGCAGCTGCGCGTGAAGCGTCGTTATCTCATACAGCAGGACAAAGAGTACAAGAATGCTGGACAAGAACCCGAAGACCCGGCCAGCATACCAGCCGGCGCTGAACCGGGCAAAACCGGGAAACGAGACCAGATAGATCTCAATTGCATACGCGCAAACAACCACCATCAGCCACAGATCGAGCACCGAACGCTGGTGCATCCAGAGCAAAGTGAGCGCAACTGCGTTCCACAGGATTAGACAACTGGCAATATAAAGCGCGAGGTTAGAAAAATGGACCGGGTCGAGCATGATGCGGGGCAAGTATGCCTCACCCACTGTGACAAGAACTGTCACGGCACACACAACGGCTGACGTCATCGCAACACTCGAAAGAATCGTCGCGCCCACTGAGCCCTCCCACAATCGCTTGGGCGGATCGGCCACCTTCAAAAGGGTATATGCGATGACGAACGTAGGAAAACCGGCGTACCTCAGAGCGTTGAGCCAATCCGTGCTCTGTAGCCCCGCGCCAAGCAGGCCAACTGGCGCGAACGCCCCTGGAAAGACCAGCATCCAGGGGACAAGCATGAGCCCCGTGAAGAGATACCCGGTTGAGATTGCGAGGAGGGCACTCGAACGCAGGGTGGCGAACTGGTTGAACAGCAGGACCGCGGTGATCATGTCATTCACGAACATCGCCGTGCCGTAGGCCGGGACGAAGCTATCGATCCGCGCCAGCTGGACGTTCGAGAGCGCCCCTGCCAAGATTAAGACGACGCCCAGGAAAGCGAGCATGACCGCAAGGGCAAGCCGTTTCTGCGCCCGGCCGGGCGAAGGTCGCAAGGGCGAAAGACTGATCCTCCGGGATAATGACGGCGGGCTTCATCATCGGAGCGAATCTTCCCAGCGGCTGGAACGCGCGGCACGAAGCTGCCCTGAGTTTCGTCTGGACGGAGCGTATGTTTTCGAGACGATGTTTTCAACTTGCCGAAGACGCGCTTGCAGGGTTTCAGTGGCCTGCTGCTGGTCCGGACCGGGCGGCACTTAAAGGTCCGCTTCGGGTCATTCGCGTCATTTTTGGCCTGTTTGCCGGATGTCTGCTTCTCCCCTGACAGCAGCGGAACAGCACACATCCACCAACCGCTGCTTGGGGCCAGGAACGGACTCATGCACCGCGCAGCAATTTATCTATTCGATCACCTCGTCGGCGCGGACGAGCAGCGTCATTGGAATGTCGAGACCGAGCGCCTTAGCGGTCTTGAGGTTGATATTCAGGGTCACTTCCGTCGTCTGCTGGACGGGAAGCTCCGCCGGACGTGCCCCTTTGAGAATGCGATCAACATAGCCCGCGGCGCGTTGCCATAGTTTGAAAAGATTGGCCGAGTACGACATCAGTCCTCCTCTCTGAGCCGAATCGCGGAATGGATAGATCGTTGGTAAGCGCCGCTCTGCGGTGAGCGCGATCAGCCGGGGAACGAGGGGTATCAGCGATGGATCGTCGGTGACGACGACGCCATCGAGGCCGCTCTCTCCCAGCGCGGCGAAGCTGTTCTCGATTTCCGCGAGCCGCACCGAGAGGGCTGTCAACTCGAGACTGAGCCTGGGTGCCGCGTTTTGCATGAGTTCGACTTGGTTGGCAGTCGTCGGATTGTCAGGATTCCACAACACGGCGACACGACGCATTTTCGGTGCCGCCTCCTTCAGCAGCTCCAGCCACTTGACGCCGTAATCGCCGGAGAGTTGAGACAGCCCAGTGATGTTGCCGCCTGGCCGGGCAAGGCTTGCCACAAGACCGGCTCTGACGGGATCTCCGCTCATGCAGACGATCGGCACGGTGGATGTTGCACGTTGCGCAGCCTGCGAAGTGGGTGTGCCTGGAGTCACGAGAACATCGACGTTGAGCGTGAGCAGTTCAGCGATCAGCGCAGGAACGCGCTCCGGCTTTCCGTCGGCGTAGCGTTCTTCGAGCAGCAGATTGCGCCCCACTACATATCCAAGTTCTGCTAGTCCTTGACGGAATCCGGTCTGGTAGTACACGTCCGTCCCGCGAACGCCGCTCCAGACGTAGCCGACCCGCGGCACCGCTGGTTGCTGCGCGTGGGCTGCGAGGGGCAAGGCCATTACCGCAGCGCCGAGAAGAGTGACAAAATCGCGGCGTTTCATTAAGTCACCTCGCGGCGCGCTACCGCTACAATATGCGCCCGCAACTCGGAATTTTGAATGGGTTGAGCCGGTGAAATAGCCGTCAGCCCGAGATGAGTCCAAGTATCCGAGGGCATATTTCGTTGATCGTGAGCCTCCTCGGTAGAGGCTGCGCGGTCCCCCGATGTCTGGTATGGGTCATTTTCGACGGTTTCAGCGGAGATGGTCGGCCGGCTGATGTTCGCTTCTACCCCGTAAGCGTCCAACCGGGGCCCGCCCGGACGCGTTGCGTCTGGCCAGACCCCTGTGATTCAAGCTTCCAAACTGGAGCTCGAATCATGCGCTACGAACTCGCCGATTATGAATGGATTGCCATCAAGCCCATGCTGCCGAACAAGCCGCATGGCGTTCCTCGGGTTAACGACCGTCGTGTCCTTAATGGCATCTTCTGGGTCTTGCGCTCTGGAGCACCTTGGCGTGATCTGCCCGAGACGTTTGGTCCGTACTCCACATGCTACAACCGCTTCGTCCGTTGGCGGCGGGCTGGGGTCCGGGGCTGCGTCATGGACGCACTTGCTGCTGCCCATGATGCCGCAGTCCAGATGATCGACACCTGGATTGTCCGCGTGCATCAGCATGGGGCCTGCATCACAAGGAACCAGCGCCAATCGATGGGAGGTCACGCGGCGGCTTGACGAGCAAAATCCACGCTGTGGTAGAACCGTTCAAGACCACCGATCTACAACTGCGGACCGGATAGTCTGACCTCTCGCTCGGCGCGGAAGACATTGCCATACAGGTTGCTGATCCATTGTCTTCCGCTCGAGGTTACGTTCAGATAACGGATCGCCGCCGGGACTTGTGGTGCGACCTTGGTCCAGTAGAACTGCGGATATTTGTGCACCACGTCCGCGGGTGTGGCGTATCCGAGCGATTTGTTGAGCCCGATTTCTTCGAATTCGTAGAAGAGCGCATTTGATTTCTTCATGTAGTTGGGATCGCCGAGCTGGCCGATCAGATCAGCGGCACGCAGCAGCAAGCCTTCCTCCTGGTCCAGATCATCCTTGGGTTCGCTCGTTGGTGTGTCTGCATAGGGAACGCGGGTATATTCGATCGCCTGGGCAACGCGAGCGGCGTCGATCTGGTCGACTGCGTCCAAACGCTCCGCGGCGAACAATTTTGAGCGATCGACGTGGTAGGGCGCGAGCGCTGCATCGGAGGAGCCGACCGGCAGCTCAACCGTTCGGCCGGTACCATCAACAACATAGGCTCCGTCCTGGTCTCCATGAATTACGCCTCGAACGTAGCCGATGTCGTGAATCAGGCACGCCAGGATGAAGTGAGCATAATCGCTGGCCGTTGTTTGCCTTAGAAGAGAGCGACCGATCAGAATGTCGTGCCCAACCAGCGTGACCAACAGGGTGTGCTCTACGTTGTGATACAATGCATCGCTGTTGCCGATACATTCCAGGGCCAGCTTCGCTGCGTAGGGGAGCAATTCCGGCAAGTTGGCATGCGATGAGCCGAAGCGGCCTTTTGTCTCCGAGATGAGGAACGCACCGAGCGCCTGGGACGTCAGTTCTGGAATTGTTATCATGAGCAAGGTCCTCGTCGACGAACCCCCGGTAAGCCTTCTGCGGGGATCAGGAGGGAGAGGAGGTCACTGGAAGAATGCGACGCCGACCTTGAAGTGCCGGGTGCCGGCGAACTGAAGGGCGACGTCGCCGCCTCAAATGGGGCTGAATACGACGTGAGGCCAAAAGACGAGGGTGATGCTTGACCTAGATCAACGTGGCTGGGGCGCATGCTACGTCTGCCCGGCAGCAAAGTCCGTTCAGGGTGGTCAAAAGCCGCCGTGCGGCGCGAAGGCCAGTCAGCCGGAGGCTGGCATCGGCGGACAATTCAGCCATGGCGCCAATTTGTCGCCAGACGCGGCTGCTCCGCCCTAAAAAGCGCGAAGGGTGCACCGGTACGCTCGGGATTCGAATGAACTCCACCCGACGGCGGAGCGGCATGTTATTCTGGCTCATTGTATTTATGTGATTATCAGGGGACCGGATCATGATTCCTCAGGATCGGTTTCGCGGCCTTTTTCATAAATATCTGCTCGCGCTTTTCGTGGCTGTCGCGATCCCACTTGCATTCAACGGCGTCATTGAGGCGTGGTTCGGCTATCGCGATCAGCGCGCGAGGCTCGACCAGTGGCTTAGCCTCCAGTCCGCATCCGCGGCCGCCGAAATTCACGATTTCATCCACGGCATCACGAGTCAGCTTGGCTGGCTGGTTCAGCTTCCATGGAGTGACGAGTTCGACGAACGCCGGCGGACCGACGCGTTGCGCCTGCTTCGACAAGCGCCCGCCATCGTCAGTCTCACACTTCTCGACGGCAACGGCTTGGAGCGTCTCTACATCTCGCGGATCGGCCTCAATCGTATCGAGAGCCGCACGGACCGATCAGCCGATCCCGCCTTGGTTGGTGCCCGCGCGGCTCAGATCTGGTTCAGCGACGTCAGCTACAATCGAGGCTCCGAACCGTACTTGACGGTCGGGATGGCCGGCAACCGGCCGGCTGTCGGCGCAGTCATAGCCGAAGTGAACCTCAAGCTGATTTGGGACGTGATCTCGGCGATCAAGGTCGGAAGGACCGGCTCCGCCTTCGTCCTGGACCGATCGGGTCGCCTGATCGCCCATCCCGACATCAGCCTCGTGCTCCGCGGGGCGGAGGAAGCAACCTCCAAACCGTTTCGGGCCGTGCGGGACGCGATAGGGTCGAAAGCGGGCTTCGCAACGAGCCGGGATGCACAAGGACACTATGTTGCTGCCAGCGCTGCTCCCGTACAGGGCCCCGACTGGACAGTCGTGGTCGTGCAGCCGCTGTCCGAAGCTTACGCGCCGATCTATTCCGCCCTGTGGCGGACGGCAATGCTCCTCGCAATCAGCACCATGCTCGCAGGGATTCTTGCCTATGCATTGGCGCACCGGATGACGGAGCCGATCAAGTTGCTCGAGGAGGGCACGGAGAGGATTGGTGCCGGGTCCTTTGACCACCGCATCTCGATTGACACCGGGGACGAGTTCCAGCGTCTTGCAAACAGTTTCAACAGAATGGCTTCCGAGCTGGCGCTGGCGCAGCAGCACCAGGAGCGCATCGCCAAGCTCAAGCGGTTCCTTGCCCCCCAGGTCGCCGATCTCGTCGATCGAGCCGGCGATGACAGCGTGCTGGACGGCCGCCGTACGGAAGTCGTCGTTGTCTTCTGCGATTTGAGGGGGTTCACCGCGTTTTCAGCAGGCGCCACGCCCGAGGAGGTCATGAGCGTATTGTCGGAATATTATGAAAGCCTTGGCAGGGTCATCGCGAAATTCGAAGCAACGCTGATCAATTTCTCCGGCGACGGACTGATGGTGCTGGTGAACGCACCTGTCCCGGTCGAAGAGCCTGCATTGAGAGCCATCGATCTCGCCGTCGACATGCAGACGAACGTGCAAGCCCTCATCGCCGGCTGGCGATCGCGTGGCTACCACGTTGGTTTCGGAATCGGCCTTGCCAGCGGGCCGGCGACTGTCGGCCGGATCGGATACGAGGACCGGCTCGACTACACCGCCATCGGGAGCGTCGTGAATCTTGCGGCCCGGCTGTGCGCATCTGCCGCAGACAAGGAAATCCTGATCGACGCCAAAGTCGCCGCCGACGTCAAGGGCAGGCGGCCCGTTGAGGATCTCGGGGGCCGCGAAATCAAAGGATTTGACGAAGCCATTCCAGTCTTCGGAATATCCTTCGAGGCTCTCCAGCCGAGTGGCCGCAGGATGCCTGGCGCAATCCGCTAGAGACTGTTCGCGTATCCGGCGCTATGCTCCGGCAAACGGCTGACGGCAGCGGGTCCGTGGGCATGAGGTGCGCCAACCCTGAAGCAGCAACGCTACGCAGACGCCCCCGACGGCGTGATTTTCTTCTTTGGATGGCAGGCGCCGCGACGTGGACGACCGTCTCGTATGGGCAGAAGCCCTCCATGCCTGTCATCGGCTATCTTTGCCCGGAGTCACCCGAGCTCTTTGCCAGCCGACTAGAGGCTTTCCGACAGGGACTGGAGGAAGCCGGCTTCGTCGCGGGTCGCAATGTGGCGATCGACTTTCAGTGGGCTAACGGACAATATTCTCGATTGCCTGCCCTGGCTGCCGAATTGGTCGCCAGAAATGTGGACCTGATCGTGGCTCCTGGCGGGGCTCCCGTGGCACTTGCCGCGAAGGCTACGGGTACGACCAAGACGATCGTGTTCGAGATGGGCGGCGACCCCGTTCAGCTGCGCGTGGTGGACAGCCTGTCGCGGCCGGGCGGAAATATCACGGGGGTATCGAGCCTGAGCGTCGATGTGTCGCCAAAGCGGCTTGAGCTGATGCGCGACCTGTTGCCCACGGCGACCAGATTGGCGGTGGTCGCCAACCCGACAAGTCCGACCGCACCATCACAATTGCAGAAGCTTCAGGCGGCCGCAGAAGCCCTGCGGGTTCAACTGCAGATCTACAGCGCAAGCAAGGAGGATGAATTCGAATCCATGTTCGCTGCCGTGGCCAGGGACGGGGCCAAGGACGGGCCGAGCGGAGTTGTGTTTACCTCCGACCCCTATTTTGCATTTCGCAGTGTCCGGCTGGCGGCTCTCGCGATGAAATATCAATTGCCCGCAATCACGCAGACCCGAGACTTTCCCGTGGCTGGAGGTTTGATGAGCTACGGCGGAGATTTCATGCAGTCGCACCGTCGCGCGGGTATCTATGCCGGACGCATTCTGTCGGGTGAGAAGCCTTCTGATCTTCCGGTTCAACTCGTCACGAAGGTGGAGCTCGTTGTCAATTTGAAGGCAGCGAAACTGCTCGGCCATCCGTTCTCCGCAGCAGTCATTGCCGGCGCAGACGAAGTGATCGAGTAAGCCATCATGGGAACGTGCCCAGGTCGGCTTACACGGACCTGACAGGGGGCGTGGGCCGCCCTGCCATGTGCTTTTTCGCTGGCCGAGGCGGCCGGAATGGTGGAAGAGAGCGAAGATGCGGCGAGAGCCGTGATTGCACCGGAACATCCGGCGGGACTGCGATGCGCCTTCTGATCGTCGAGGACAATGTCGAGCTGTCGCGGCTCGTTGCCGCCGGGCTGTCGGCCGCCGGCTACCAGAGCGACATCGTGAGCACCGCGGCCGAGGCGCGCGAGGCGGTCAGCAGCATCAGCTACGCTGCGATGATTCTCGACCTCGGCCTTCCCGACGGCGATGGCCTGTCGGTGCTGCGCGAGCTGCGCCGGCAGATGGAGCCGCTGCCGGTGCTGGTGCTGACCGCGCGCGGCGGCCTGCAGGACCGCGTCAGCGGCCTGCGCAGCGGCGCCGACGACTATCTGGCAAAGCCGTTCGCCATGGAGGAGCTGGTGGCGCGGCTGGAGGCGATCCTGCGCCGGCCGGGCCAGCTGCTCGGCCGCTCGTTGCGCCTCGCCAATCTCGTCTACGACACCGAAAGCCGCCAGATCTTCGTCGACGACCAGCCGCGGATCATCTCCGCGCGCGAGACCTCGGTGCTGGAGATTTTGCTGCGCCGGCAGGGGCGGGTGGTGCCGAAGAAGAACGTCGAGGACCACATCTTCGGGCTCGAAGGCGAGGTCGCCTCCAACGCGGTCGAGGTCTACGTCTCGCGGCTGCGCAAGCAGCTCGCCGAGCACGGCGCCAAGGTCGTGATCCACACCATCCGCGGCGTCGGCTATCTCATGTCCGAGGAGAAATAGCGTGGCGGCCGCCGGGGCCTATGGCAGATCACCGACATTCAAATCGTTGATCTGGCGCATCGTGTTCATGCACATCGTGGCGGTCGCGATGGTCGCGATCTTCCTGCCGCTGGTGCTGTTCTGGCTGCTCAATTCCGAAGTCGACCAGCTGCACCGCGAAGCCATGCGGGCACAGGCCGAGGTGCTGGCCGAGCGCATCGTCGCGGCGCCGGACGGCCTGCTGACGTTCAACCTGCCGGACAGCCTGCGGGGCCTCTATTCGGAAGCCTACGGCCGCTATCTCTACGACATCCGCGATGCCGAAGGCCATTTGCTGTTTTCGTCCCGCCGCAAGACGGGAGCGGCAGCGTCGGCGCCGCCGACTCTTTCCGAGACGATTTCCGGCGCCGGCGTCACCCGCATCATCGACGGCAAGATCGTGCGCATCCGCGTGGCCGAGGACCTGGCGCATCGCGACGTCATCATCGACGACATCATCTCGAACTTCTTCCGCCGGGTCGGCTGGATCACCATTCCGATCCTGCTGATCCTGCTCGCCGCCGACATCATCATCTTCCGCCGCGCCATCGCGCCATTGTGGAAGGCGTCGGAGGAGGCCAGCAATATCGGGCCGGCGCGCACCGACATCCGCCTGCCGACGGAGCAGATCCCGCGCGAGATCATGCCGCTGGTCACCGCCGTCAACCAGGCGCTCGACCGGCTCGAGGACGGTTTTCGGGTGCAGCGGCAGTTCACGGCGGACGCCGCGCATCAATTGCGCACGCCGCTCACGATCCTGCGCACGCGGATCGAGACGCTGGGCGATGGCGCCGCAAGGCAGGCGCTGCACGACGACATCGAAGGCATGAGCCGCATCGTCGCCCAACTGCTGGAGATCGCCGAACTCGACACCCTGGTGCTCGATCCCGGCGAGACCGCGGATCTGCGCGCCGTCTGCGCCGAGGTGGTCGGCTCCATCGCGCCGCTCGCGATCGCGCAGCACAAGGACATCGCGCTGAAGGGCGCCGACGCGCCGGTGCTGATCCACGGCAATGCGGAGATGCTCCAGCGCGCGATCTTCAACCTCGCCGAAAACGCCATCAAGTTCACGGCGAAGGATACCGCGGTCGACGTCGAGGTGCGCGAGGACGGTTCGGTGCGCGTGCGCGATTGCGGCCCCGGCATCGCGGAGGCCGAGCGCGAGCTGATCTTCCAGCGCTTCTGGCGCGCCGACCGCCAGCGCAGCGACGGCGCGGGCCTCGGGCTCTCGATCGTGCGCGGGGTCGCGGACGATCATGCCGCGACGGTGGCGGTGGAAAATCTTCCAGGCGGCGGCGCGGAGTTCACGCTGCGGTTTCGGCTGGCGGAGGGAGCCGTTGCTGCTCCCTCCCTTGGTCAGAGCTGATCGTCGAGCCCCGCGAGGGGCGCGCTATTTCAGCTTGCCGGTGGACAGGTCCATGATCATGCGCGTGGCCAGATAGAGCCGCGGCACGATACTGTTGATCTGGACGTATTCGGCATCGTTGGAGTGCGCGCCGAAGCCGGACAGGCCCATGCCTTCCACCACGGCGCCGCTGGTCTTGAGCGCGGCAAACGCGGCGTCGGTGCCGCCGCCGGTCGCCTTCTCGTCGACCTTGAGGGACAGTCCGATCTCCCCATAGATCGTCTTGCCGTAGGCCGCGACGCGGCGCGAGGCGTCGTTGGCCTCCAGCGGCGGGCGGCGCACCTCGAATTTCAGCTCGACCCCGGAGTCGGGCAGCAGGCGATTCTTGATCTTCTCCTGCAGCGCCTTCTGCAACTCGTCGAAATCGGCGACCTTGAGCGCACGCGCATCGGCCTGGGCCGAGGCATCGGCCGGGATCACGTTGCGGTTGGTGCCGGCCTTCGAGACCGTCCAGTTCAGCTTCAGGCCCTGCTCGGGCTTGGACAGGTCCTTCATCTGCAGCACCTGGTGCGAGAGCTCATACAGCGCGTTGACGCCGCCCTCGGGCCGCGCGCCGGCGTGCGAGGACTTGCCGTGCACCGTGAGATAGGCCGAGCCGATGCCGCTGGTGGCAAGGCGCAGCGTGCCGTCGGTGCCGCCGCCCTCGAACGAGAACACCACGTCCTGGTCCGCGGCGAATTTGGTGATGGTGCTGCGCCAGCCGGGCGAGGAGATCTCCTCGTCGCCATTGGTGAGCACCGTGAGCGTGCCGTAGTCCCTGAAGTTGAGTTTCTGGAGCATCGCCACGGTATGGAGAATGAGCGCGACGCCCTGCTTGTCGTCGGCAATGCCGAGGCCGTAGGCCTTGTCGCCGTCGACGCGGAACGGCTGGTCCTTCAGCATGCCCTTCAGGTACACCGTGTCCATGTGGGCGATCAGCATGATCTTCTTGCTGCCGGTGCCCTTGAACACGGCGTGCACGGCCGGGCCGATCGTCTCGGGCGTGTCGTCGAGGCGATAGACGTCGGTGGGGTGCAAAATCTCCACCGTGCCGCCGAGCTGCTTGAGCTGGCCGGCAACGCGCTCGGCGATCTGGTTCAGGCCGTCGATGTCCTTGCTGCCGGATTCGATGCTGACGAGATCGCGCAGCGTGTCGAGCAGCGGCTGCTGTTCCTTTTGCGCCAGCGCATGCACATCGGTCATCGGTTCCGCATGCGCAAACGTTGCGGCACATGCCAGCCAGAACGATGCGATCAAGGGAGCGAGCGACGGAACAGGGAACGATCGGGACATGCGCGGCGGTCCATCAGTTGGAGGATGGCCCGGTATGCCCGTGTTTCCGGCGCATGTCACGCGCGGCGGTGCGCGCGTCATGAACCGCCGAGGCGGAACATGACGGCGATGGTCATGGCCGCTACTTCTGCGGCGGTCCGAGATCCAGCGGCGGCAGGTCGATCTGCGGCACCTCGATCTTGACCTTGTCGAGGTCGACGTTGAGCGGCTTGTCGAGCAGGCCCGTCACCACGGACGGGAAGATGATCACCAGCAGCACCATGATCATCTGCAGGCCGATCCAGGGCATCGCGCCCCAATAGATGTCGGAGCTCTTCACTTCCTTCGGCGCCACGCCGCGCAGGTAGAACAGCGCGAAGCCGAACGGTGGATGCAGGAACGAGGTCTGCATGTTCACGCACAGCATCACGCCGAACCAGATCAGCGCCGCGTCCGGTCCCACCACGGGGGCGAGAATCTTCTGCGCGATCGGCGCGATCATCGGCAGGATGATGAAGGCGATCTCGAAGAAGTCGAGGAAGAACGCCAGGAAGAAGATGAAGAGGTTGATGAAGATCAGGAAGCCCCAGACGCCGCCGGGCAGCGAGGTCAGGAGATGCTCGAGCCAGACGCCGCCGGAGACGCCGAGGAACACCACCGAGAAGCAGGTCGAGCCGATCAGGATGAAGGTGACCATGCAGGTGAGGCGCATGGTGGACTCGTAGCCCTGCTTGATGAGGTCGCGCAGGTCGGGAATGCGCGCGGCCTGGAAGCAGATCCACGCCACCGCGAGATAGGTCACAGCGAAGGCGAGCTTGAAGATCAAGTTCTCGCTGTACAGGATCGCGACGATGGTGCCGATGCCGGCGGCGACAACGCCCGCGACCAGCACCTTGCGATCGTTCGAGGTGAAGTCCTTGTGGTGGATCGCGGCGAGCACGATGGCGCCGACCGCGCCCATGGCGCCGGCTTCGGTCGGGGTCGCTAGGCCCATCATCATCGTGCCGAGCACGACGAAGATCAGCACGGCCGAGGGGATGATTCCCATCAGGCACTTCTTCCACAGCGCCCAGCCGGTCAGCGTGCGCGCTTCCTTCGGCACCGGCGGCACGTGGCTCGGCTTGATCAGGCCGAGGATGAAGGTGTAGCCGGCGAACAGCATGATCTGGAACACCGACGGGCCCCAGGCGCCGAGATACATGTCGCCGACCGACTTGCCGAGCTGGTCGGCGAGCACGATCAGCACCAGCGAGGGCGGCACCAGCTGCGTGATCGTGCCGGAGGCCGCGAGCACGCCGGTGATGTAGCGCATGTTGTAGCCGTAGCGGATCATCACCGGCATCGAGATCAGCGCCATGGCGATGACCTGCGCCGCCACCGTGCCGGTGATGGCGCCGAGGATGAAACCGACGATGATCACGGAATAGCCGAGGCCGCCGCGGACCGGGCCGAACAGCTGGCCCATCGAATCCAGCATGTCCTCGGCTAGTCCGCATCTCTCCAATATCGCGCCCATGAAGGTGAAGAAGGGGATCGCGAGCAGCAGCTCGTTGGAAAGAACGCTGCCGAACACGCGGCCGGGAATCGCCTGGAGGAAGTTGAGGTCGAAGAATCCGAGATGAATGGCGAGGAAGCCGAAGGAGAGGCCGACCGCCGCGAGCGTGAACGCGACGGGGAAGCCGATCAGCATCGCCAGAACCAGGCCGCCGAACATCAGCGGCGGCATCATTTCCAGCGTAATCATTGGGTCGGCCTCTCATACTTGGCGTCGATCGTCACATAGCCCTGGAGAGCCGCGATACGCTTGATGACTTCGGAAACACCCTGGAGCGCCAGCAATACGAAGCCGGCGGGGATCACGAACTTGATGGGCCAGCGGATCAAGCCGCCGGCATTGCCCGACATCTCGCCGACGTTATAGGCCTGCATGAAGAACGGCCAGGACAGATAGGCGAGCAGGAGGCAGGAGGGGATGAGGAAGCAGAGCGTGCCGATCATGTCGAGCCAGAGCTGGCCGCGTTCCGAGAGCGTGAGGTAGAAGATCTCGACGCGGACATGCTCGTTGCGCTTGAAGGTGTAGGACGCGCCGAACATCACCAGGATGGCGAACATGTACCATTGCAGCTCCAGCCAGCCGTTCGAGGAGTTGCTGAAGGCATAGCGGATCATGGCATTGGCCGCGCTGACCAGGCACGCCAGCAGCACCAGGATGTTACAGACGTACCCAATCTTTTCATTGAGGGCGTCGATGGCGTTGCTCACCGCCAGCAATGGACGCATCTTACTTTCTCTCCGTCGCCGTCGCGGCCTAACACTTTACGGGAGGCTTCAGCACGCATCGCCTGGCCGGCGTGCGAAAAGCACGCGACCGTACGGATGAAATTCCGAGCGATTGCGGCGTCAGTCCTCCCCTCGCGCCTTGCCGTCTTGACCGCGACCGCCAAAGGGCGGGGCCGGCTTATTGCTGCCGGGCAAGCAAAGGCGGCTGCACCAAACCAGCGGGCTTGTGCGCCGTCAATCGGAAAATGGGCAAATTGACGCCGAGTCAAAAGCTTATGGCGGGGAGGGCGCGAATCCCTCAGCCGCCCGTGACGCTCATGTGCCTGGAGACGCTGGGGCGGTCGTGGCGGCGGTCGATGATGAAATCGTGGCCCTTGGGCTTCAGCCCGATGGCGCGGTCGATCGCATCCGCAAGCAGCATGTCGTCGTCAGATGCACGCAGAGGTTTGCGCAAATCTGAAGCATCCTCGTGGCCGAGGCAGGTGTGCAGCGTGCCCGTGCAGGTGATGCGCACCCGGTTGCAGGATTCGCAGAAATTATGGGTCATCGGCGTGATGAAGCCGAGCTTGCCGCCGGTCTCGGCAACGCTGACATAGCGCGCCGGCCCGCCGGTGCTCTCGGCCAGATCGGTCAACGTGAATTGCTGGGCGAGCCGCGCGCGCACCAGCGACAGCGGCAGGTACTGGTCGATACGGCCCGAGCCGATCTCGCCCATCGGCATGACCTCGATCAGCGTCAGCCCCATGCCCTTGCCGTGCGCCCAGCGCATCAGGTCGGGAAGCTCGTCCTCGTTGAGGTTCTTCAGCGCCACCGCGTTGATCTTCACGCCAAGCCCCGCGGCGCGCGCGGCTTCGATGCCCTCCAGCACCTTGTCGATCTCGCCCCAGCGGGTGATCTCGCGAAATTTCTTGGGATCGAGCGTGTCGAGCGAGACGTTGACGCGGCGGACGCCGCAATCGGCGAGCTCCCGGGCGTGTTTCGCAAGCTGGGTGCCGTTGGTGGTCAGGGTCAGTTCGCTCAGGGCACCGCTCGAAAGGTGGCGGGACAGCGAGCGCACCAGCGTCATCACGTTGCGGCGGACCAGCGGCTCGCCGCCGGTGAGCCGCAGCTTCTTCACGCCCTTGGCGATGAAGGCCGTGCAGAGCCGGTCGAGCTCTTCCAGCGTCAGCAGGTCCGCTTTGGGCAGGAACGTCATGTCCTCCGACATGCAATAGAAGCAGCGCAGATCGCAGCGGTCGGTGACGGATACGCGCAAATACGAGATGGTCCGCCCGAACGGATCGGTCATCGCGCTCGACAGCGCGTCGCGGGGGCTCGCTGCTGCGAGAGGGCTCGCGGAAAGTCCGTTCATACCAAATGCCTTGTCACTTACGGCGACGGGCGCACCTTTCGCGTCCAGCGGTGCCTTGGAAGCAATCTAAGCATCGGACGCGGCTAGGACAATCGGGTGGTATACGTAGATTTGCGCCTGGATCAGCGCGTGCCTGCGTTCGGATCGGGGAACGGCGAGCCCGCGGCAGGCGCGGCCGCAGCCGCGGCAGGGGCGGCCTCAGCCGGGGCAGCGGCGGTCGCGGCCGGTTTCGGCTTCTTGGGCCGGTGCGGCTTGCGGACCGGCTTTGGCGGGGCGGCCGGCTGAAGCTCCGCGAACACCGGATTCGGGTCGGTGGTGACCGAGGCGGGCGTGGTGAAATCCCCGGGATTCTTGATCACGTTCACCGGTACGCTCGCGGGCTGGTATTTTGGCAGCGCGAAAGCAACCGTGAAGGGGGCGTCGGGGGCGGGAACCGAGACGGAGCAGGGGGTCTTGCAGCCCGCACCGAGCGAGGTCGTGGCGTCAGCCCCCGGAGGATTGGATTCGAGCCGGACCTGGACGGTCGGCGGCGCCGATTTGAACATGTCCCAAGACATCGAGGAGCAGCCGCCAAGGCTCGCTCCCGCTAGCGCAATCGCGATGAAACGACGCATGACCACCCACTTCTAACTGCGACGAACCGCCACATCCCCGGGCGAACCTACGAGCGTCGTTCCAAGCAAGCAACCGGCGCGCTGCGCATAGATAATAGATGGTTAACGCAGGGTTCCGTGGAATATGGCAGTTATCTCAGAGGCTTGTGGTTCCTAGGCAGTCATCAGGCTGTGGGCCGCGGCAGGCAGGTCGCGCATGTGATGGATCAACCGGTCCGGCTTCAGCTCGGCGATCGGCACGTCCGTATAGCCGAAGCTGACCCCGATCACGGGCACCCCGGCGCGCCGGGCGACGCCGACGTCGGTTCCGGCATCGCCGACCATGATGCTGGCTTTGACCGCTCCGCCGGCGCGCGCCACGGTCTCGCGGAAAATGGTCGGATCGGGCTTCTGGACGCCAAAGGTGTCCGCGCCGCAGATCGCGGCAAAGCGGCGGGTGAGATCAAGCTGGTCCAGCAGGCGCTTGGACAGCCATTCCAGCTTGTTGGTGCAGACCGCCAGCCGGTGGCCCTGGGCCGCAAACTGGTCGAGTGCGGCCTCGAGCCCCTCGAACGGACGGGATTCGACCGCGATGTGGTCGGCGTAATAGGCGATGAAATCCGCCGTCATCCGGTCCATGTCCGCAGGGGTGACCGTGCGGCCCTCGGCCTCCAGCCCCCGTTCGATCAGCTTGCGGGCGCCGGCGCCGATCATGTTGCGGGCCGAGGCCATCGGCACGGGTGGCAGCCCTTCGCGGTCGAGCACGAAATTCAGCGCGGTGATCAGGTCGGGCGCCGTATCCACAAGCGTGCCGTCGAGATCGAAGACGAGGGTGTAAGGGGAGGTCATGGTCCCAGCGCTATCGGGCCGGCCGGATCGGCGCAAGGGCCGTAGCCATAAGTTCACCTTATAAGATCGGCCCGGAGGCCTGTTCCGGCGGGAAAAACGAGGCTACATAGGCCGCCGCAAGCAACCCATCGGCGGCACACTCTCAATTCAGGGGCGGGCGCATCGTGAACATGGACCAGTTGAAGCGGCAGGCTGCGGCGCGCGCCCTCGAGGAGGTGCGTGACGGCATGCAGCTCGGGCTCGGCACCGGCTCGACCGCCAAGCATTTCGTCGAGTTGCTCGGCGAGCGCGTGCAGGCCGGGCTGAAAGTGATCGGCGTACCGACCTCAGAGGCGACGCGCCTCGATGCCGAGCGCTGCGGTGTGCCGCTGACCACGCTCGATGAGATCGACCATCTCGACCTCACCGTCGATGGCGCCGACGAGATCGATCCCGACTTCAACCTGATCAAGGGCGGCGGCGGCGCGCTGCTGCGCGAGAAGATCGTGGCGGCCGCCTCGGATCGCATGATCGTGATTGCCGACGACAGCAAATGGGTGCCGACGCTCGGCCGCTTTCCGCTGCCGGTCGAGGTCATCCCGTTCGGGCTTGGCGCGACGCGCCGCGCGATCGAGAAGGCATTTGCCGAATGCGGCGTTTCCGGGCAAATGGCGGTCCGCAAGGCCAAAGGCGGCGACAAGGATGGCCACGTTTTCGTCACCGATGGCGGCCACTGGATCGTCGATGCTCAGCTCGGACGTATCGTGGACCCGCCTGGCCTCGCCAAGGCGTTGAGTGCGATCCCCGGCGTGGTCGAGCATGGGTTGTTCATCGGCTTGGCCAGCTCGGCCGTTTTGGCGGGCGGCGAGGGAATTCGCGTGATTGAACGGCGTAAGCCGAAAGGAGACTAGGAATGAAGAGCGTATTGAAATTCTTGCCGGCCGCGACGCTTGCTGCGGGACTGGCCGTCTCGGCGGTCCCGGCGATCGCGCAGCAGGCCGCGCCGGCCCAGAAGGCTGCTCCCGCGCCGGCCCAGCCGAAGGCCACGCCGGCGGCGATTGCGGCGGCCAAGGAAATTTTGCAGATGAAGAACGCCAATGCGATGTACGCCGGCGCGGTGCCGGGCATGGTCGAAAAGACCAAGATCACGCTGATCCAGCAGAACCTGAACTACCAGAAGGACCTCAACGAGGTTGCCCAGGTCGTCGTCCAACAGCTCAACGGGCGCCAGAACGAGATCGGCGAAGGCATGGCGCAGGTCTATGCCAGCGAGTTCACCGAGCAGGAGCTGAAGGATCTCGTCACCTTCTACAAGTCGCCGCTGGGCCAGAAGCTGATCGATGCGGAGCCGCGTGCCATCGGCCTGAGCATGGCCTTCATGAACTCCTGGGCCCAGAACTTCTCCGAGACCGTGATGGGTGCCTTCCGCGCCGAGATGCGCAAGCGTGGCAAGGAAATCTGACAGTACCTATCTGATCAGAAATCCCTAAAGCGCGTCATCGCGCTTTAGGTTGTTGTTTGAGCATGATCTCCGCGCAAACGCGTTTCGCGTTTGTCGCGAGGAAAACCGCCCGGATCATGCTCCAGAGGTCGGAGTGGACAATGGCTGAATTCGACGTCGACCTCTTTGTCATCGGTGGCGGCTCGGGCGGCGTGCGTGCCGCCCGCATCGCGGCCGGTCACGGTGCGCGCGTGATGATCGCGGAAGAGTACCGCATGGGCGGGACCTGCGTGATCCGCGGCTGCGTGCCGAAGAAGCTGTTCGTGATCGGCTCGCATGTCCGTCACGAGCTGGAAGATGCCGCCGGTTTCGGCTGGACCGTTCCGCCCGCGACCTTCGACTGGCCGACGCTGATCGCCAACAAGGACAAGGAGATCGCGCGGCTGGAAGCGGCCTATACGACGAATGTCGAGAAGTCGGGCGCGCAGGTCGTCAAGAGCCGCGCGGTGATCGAGGACAAGCACACCGTCCGCCTGCTCGAGAACGACCGGAAGATCACCGCAAAATACATCCTGATCGCCACCGGCGGCGCGCCCAACCACGGCGCCTCGATTCCCGGCATCGAGCACGTGATCTCCTCCAACGAGGCGTTCCATCTGAAGAAGCTGCCGAAGCGGATCGTGATCCAGGGCGGCGGCTATATCGCGCTGGAATTCGCCGGCATCTTCGCCGGTTACGGCTCCGACGTCACCGTGGTTTACCGCGGCGACAACATCCTGCGCGGTTTCGACGAGGACGTTCGCGCCCACGTCCGCAGCGAGATGGAGAAGCAGGGCATCACCATTCTCACCGGCTGCACGGTGGCGAAGGTCGATCGGCACGGCGAGGAATTCACCACGCATCTGTCGAACGGCTCGAGCCTTGCCTCCGACCAGGTGATGTTCGCGATCGGCCGCCATCCGTCGGTCGCCAATCTCGGCCTGGAGAAGGCCGGCGTCGCCATCAACCCTGACAATGGCGGCATCGCCGTGGACCATTTCTCGAAGAGCTCGGTCGACAGCATCTATGCGATCGGCGACGTCACCCACCGGCACAATCTGACGCCGGTTGCGATCCGCGAGGGGCATGCGTTTGCCGACACCGTGTTCGGCAAGCGCGAGGTGCAGGTCGATCATTCCTACATTCCGACCGCGGTGTTCTCGCAGCCGGAGGTCGGCACGGTCGGTCTGACGGAGACCGAGGCGCGCGCGCAATTCAGCCACGTCGACATCTACAAGACGACGTTCCGCCCGATCAAGGCGACCATGTCCGGCCGCGACACCCGCGTGCTGATGAAGCTCGTCGTCGATGGCTCGACCGACCGCGTGCTCGGCTGTCACATCGTCGGCGATTGCGCCGCTGAGGTCACCCAGGTGGTCGCGATCGCGGTGAAGATGGAGGCGACCAAGGCCGATTTCGACGCGACGATCGCGCTGCATCCGACCGCGGCCGAGGAGCTCGTCACCATGCGCACGCCGACGGCGCGGCATGTACGGCAAGCGGCGGAGTAAACTGGAGGCTGCCGCACGAGCTCGGCCTGCATGGTTCGAGACGCCCGCTTAAGCGGGCTCCTCACCATGAGGGTTTAAAATCTCGCCGCAAGCACAGCCTCATCCTGAGGGCCCGCCGCAGGCGGGCGTCTCGAAGGATGGCCGCAGGCGCAGGCCTACCCGTACAGATACCCGACCGGCTTGCCTTCCGTGCGCAGGGGACGGATGTCCTTGCGCGTGATGATCTGGCCGGCGAGGCCGTCGATCTCGTCGCGCTGTGTCGGCGTCCAGCTGCGCAGCTCGTTCATGCCCTTGAGCAGGCCGAGGCGGAGGACCTGGGTGTTTTCGCCGACGGCGATGAGGCTGATCGACTCCTTGCCCGCCGTCACGACGTCGCCAGCGGCGAGCTCGAAGGTCTCGCCGGACTTCTTCTTGAACTCGGCCGCGCCGCGAATGACGCGATAGATCACGACCTCGCCCTTGGCAAAACAGGTCGCGTCCGCTGCGGCAGACGTGCTCTTCGGCAAGAGTGCGTGGCCGCGCGGGTCGGTCGCGATGATGTGGCCGGTGACGAGATGCCCGCTCGGAATCTCGATGCCGATATCGCGCAAATAAACCGGCATGGCCGATTTGACAGAACCATCGGTGAGCGGCTTGAACAGTGCGTCCAGCGCCAGGGGATCCTGAAGCCAGAAGCCGGCATCGGCCGGACGATCATGCAGCGCATGGCTCCAGGCCACGCGCGGTGTTTCGTCCTCATTGATCTGACCCGGGCCGACAATGGTCGGGTTTGGAAAGGTGGTGGGATCGGTGATGAAGGCTTCGAGGAACTTGCCCGAGTAGCCCATCGAGATCGGATCGGGCACCACCGTCTGCGGTGTTTTCAGGTTCTCTTCAGTCGACAGCCCTGACCAGGTGTAGAACAGCTGGCGATGCACGATCGCGCTCTGCAGCATCACCGCGCCGGGGCCAACATTGTACCAGCGCCCGTCATAGTCGAAGGTGAACGCGCCCGAGGTGACCAGAACGAGCTGAAAGCCGCCCGGCGGAAGATGAAGATGGAAATCGGTGGGGCCGGTGTCGGGGCGGTAGATCGGGAGGTTCGTCGCGACTTCGTGCAGGAGGAAGGTTTCGTTGTTGGCGTGGAAGCCCTCGTTCGCGCGGTTGTAGAGGGCTTGCGGCCGGTACGTCGCCTCGAACTTGGCATTCCTGTCGCGATCGATCGCCACGAAATCCTGAGCGTTGAGGCGTAGCGGCGCGCCGTTCGGATGGGTGAGGCCGGTAAATTTGAGATCGCCGGCGGCATGCACGTTCATGGCACTCTCCGATCTTTGCCGCTCCACCTGTCTCCGGGCGCACGCATCTTGCTGCGCCAATTCGTGGGAGCAGGGAATCAGGCCTGACGCTGCCTTGCGAATTCTGGGCCAGTCGGGATGCAGCACGACGCGCGGGCTCGGCGGCTCCGCACGTCGCGATGAAAAATCGAGATTGCACCTGAGGTTAGACGGCGCGTGAGGCTGGCTTGCCTGGGCCTCATCGCCGAGCCCGCAACCCCGACTACGGGCGCGGTTTGTCTAATTTGTCGGCAAGCCCCGGCGCGGGCGTGCAGCCGCGCAGGTCGCGCCGATCAGCAAAGGCCGGCGGCCGGGGATGTGAAACCGCTCATTCGAACGGCTGACGGGTGCTCCGCTCGGGCTTGCCGATCGGGCTGTCCGCCCACTTCGCCATGTCCACCGTTCGCGCGTCGATGCCTTCGCACCAGAGGCAGCTGAGCTCCGCGCGGCCCTTGGCCGAAAGCAGCGGTACAAGTCCGTGGCCGCAGCCAGCGCAAGACGTGACGCGATTCACGCGTTCCTCCCACGATCACCGAATTCAGGAGCGGCATTGTCGTTCGCCAAGCTTGCGCGGGCGCTATGACGGCGCACGAACGCTTCCGATCGGAGCGCTCGCGCCCGAGATCGTCGAGGCTGCGATCCAGCGCGAGACCGCCGCGATGTCCTCTGCATTCTCGCGATAGGCGCGAAGCTGGAATTCCGCCGAGCTGCCGCGCTCCACGATGGTCCGGCAGTGCTCGACCTCGGCGACGCAGTTCAGCGCGGCTGCGTCCTCGGCGACGTCGTCGATGATCCGGGCGAGCAGCTCCGAGATGGTCACCGGCCCGTCCTTCGAGGCAAAGATGCAATCGGTGCCGTAGCGCTGGGCCCGCCATTTGTTCTCGACTGCAATCGCGCGCTCGACCACCGTGACCTCCTTCGACCGATGCGGCCGCAGATAAAGATGGCGCGTCAGGCAGCGATAGAGCGAGGCGATGGCAACGGCGTCGTCGACGAAGGTGCAGGTGTCGGGCGCGCGAAGCTCGAGGGTCGGATGCCTCATGGACGGCCGCATCGCCCACCAGATATGGCTCTCGTCGGGAATCACGCCGGAGCATTGCAGCGCGCCGACATATTCGTCGTAGTCGTGCCTGGTTTCGAAAAGTTCGGGCAGGCCGGTGCGCGGCAGCTCGGAATAGGCGGCAAGCCGATAGCCTTTCAGCCCGGTCTTGTGGGAATTCCAGAACGGGGAGGAGGCCGACAGCGCGATAAACAGCGGCAGATGCGGCAGCATCGCCCGCATCACCGCCATCCGCTTCTCGGGATCGGGCAGCTGGACGTGCACATGCATGCCGCACATCATGTTGCGGTGGCCGATGCTGCGCAGATCCTCGATCATCTCCTCGTAGCGCGGCTTCGGACTCGGCTGCGACATGCGCCAGACCGCGGTCGGATGCGTGCCGCAGGCCATGATGACGAAGCCGTATTGCGCAGCGACGTTGGCAACCTCGCGGCGAAGGAACCGCAGCTCTTCCCGGGCGTCATTGACATCGACGTGAACGTTGGTGGCGACCTCGAGCTGAGATTGCAGCATCTCCCGCATCGCCTGGCCGCCGGTGGACCAGTTCACCGACTCGAACAGGGCGTTGGGGGTTTCGATCGCGACCTCGAAGCTGCGGCGATCGGCGAGGAAGTATTCCTCCTCGATGCCGAAGGAGTATTCAGCCGCCTTGCCGCGTCCGCCGGCCGAGCGAATGACGAGGTGCTGCTTGTCATCGGATGAATCGAGGCGCAGCAGTTTCAAAACGTCTGAAGCAAATATCATAGGGCCACCCGGCAGTGGTATTACCTGCGGGCAATAATCCGCTTGACCCGGGCCGGTTCCGCGTCGACCTCACCGGAAATTGCAAGGTCGAATGGAACAATCCTCACCTTTTCGGACGCGCGCGCGACCAGCGCGTGATTCGGCGGCACTTCCGTCCAGTCCGTTTCCTTGTCGAACGGCTCGGACACGACGACGACCTGGCCGCCGCCGGCCTCGCGATAATAGAGCGTGTTGGCGGCATCGTTCACCGCAACGCGAAACGCGTAGAGATCCCGGCCGTTTGCGATCGCGCTGGTGAAGCGCAGGCGCTCACGAAGCTCGCCCTCATTGACCAGGCCGACCAGCGATTGCAGCACGGCTTGCGTTGCGCCAAGGGGATCGCTGTCGAGACCCGCGCCCATCATCGCGAGGAACACGGCCTCCGAATCGGTCGTGCCCAGCCGCGAGGGGTAGTAGGCATCGGGGATCAGCGCCTCGACCTTGCGCCGCAGGCGATTCCAGCTGCCGACGAAGCCGTTGTGCATGAACATCCACTGGCCGCAGGCGAACGGATGACAATTCTGCCGGGTCACCGCCGTACCGGTGGCGGCGCGCACATGGGCGAAGAACAGATGCGAGCGCAGATGGCGGCAGAGGTAGCGCAGGTTCTCGTCCGACCAGGCCGGACGGGTCTCGCGGTAAAGGCCGGGTTCCGGATGCTCGCCATACCAGCCGAGACCAAAGCCGTCGCCGTTCGAGCCCGCGGTGGTTTGCAGCGAGCGGATGCTCTGCGCGATCAGCGAATGCTCGGGCTCGGTGACGTAGGGCTCGAACGAAGTTGTCTCGCCCCGGTATGCGATCCAGCGGCACATGAGAGTTCCTGTCGGGGATATGTCCTGAGTGTCACCAACGATCCTCAACGCATCGGAGTTCCAGGCGCAGACCCTGTACCGAGCAGGGGTTGCCTTACGGCCGTCGCTGTGTAGAACAGCCTTGGGTGCTCGCTGCATTTGCGCAGCGACAGGTCAAGCGATGGTCGGGCCGCCACGCGGAAAGCGTGCGCCCATGAACGATCAGCTGCCTGGCAGGGACCTGTCGAAATCTCCGTTTTTCGTCGAACGGGCACTCACGACGCTCCAGCATTTCCTGCATGTCGAGGCCGTCAGCGGCGTGGTGTTGCTCGCGGCTGCGGCTGCCGCATTGCTGTGGGCCAACTCGCCTTTTGCCCATACGTATCATGACGTCTGGGACCTGCCGGTCCGGCTTCGGCTTGGCGAGTTCGTCTTCACCAGATCGCTGCACTTCTGGATCAACGATGCGTTGATGACGATCTTCTTCCTGGTCGTCGGCATGGAAATTCGTCGCGAGATCCATGAGGGCGCACTCAGCAAGTTCGACCAGGCCATGCTGCCGGTGCTGGCGGCTTTCGGCGGTGTCGCCGTCCCCGCGCTGATCTATCTGAGCTTCAACGCGGCTGCGGGGCGCGAGCATGGCTGGGCGATACCAACGGCAACGGACATCGCGTTCGCCGTCGGCGTGCTGGCACTGCTCGGAAAATCCATTCCCGGCAACGTCCGGGTCTTTCTGTTGGCACTTGCGATCATCGACGACATCATCGCGGTGCTCATCATCGCGCTATTCTACACCAGCGGGCTCGATCTCAATGGCTTTGCCGTTGCGGTGCTCGGCGTTCTGTTGGCACTCGGCTTTCAGCGGCTCGGGCTTCGCTCCGCGTATGCCTATATCGTACCGGCGTTCATTGTCTGGGCGGGCTTTCTCATGGCCGGGGTTCATCCGACGCTTGCAGGCGTCGTGCTTGGCCTGATCACGCCGGTGCGATCGGCCAGCCCGGAGATCGTGCCGCCGGTCATCCGCGTGGAGACGGCGCTGCATCCCTGGGTCGCCTACGGGATCATGCCAATCTTCGCGCTGGCGAACGCGGGAGTGAGCTTCACGAGCATGGAGCTCGCCGGTGGCGCTCAGTTCGTGACGCTCGGCGTTGCGCTCGCCCTTTGTGCGGGAAAGCCGATCGGGGTGATTGGTGCGACCTGGCTTGCAGTGCGCGTGGGTGGATGCCGGCTCGCACCTGACGTGACATGGGCCGGCATCTGCCTCATCGGGCTTCTGGCCGGCATCGGCTTCACCATGTCGATCTTCATCGCCATGCTGGCATTCAACGACGACAAGCTGCTCGACGCCGCGAAATTCGGCGTGCTGCTTGGCTCGCTCATCTCCGTGACGCTTGGCCTCGGATGGGGCGCTGAGTATGCCCAGCGCCGGCGCAAGGAGATCGGAGACTAGATCGGGAGCGGAATCAGGGCCGCAGCCTCGCGATCACGGGGGTCCTCGCTTGCCGCAAGCCGGCGCGCGACGCTGACGCGATCAGCCAAAACGCCGGGTTCCGGATGCTCGCCATACCAGCCGAGACCAAAGCCGTCGCCGTTTGGTTCCCGGCGATGTGTTCTGCAAAGTCCGGATCATTCTGAGGCGTGTTTTAGACGTTCATTTACCCTGCATTGCGGGAACCTGCGCATTAATACGTCTCTTAACGCCGACACGGTTAGGTTGCGCGCGAATTTTGAGTCGCATCATGAGCCGATTTGTTCTTTTCACCTGCATGGCGTTCGTCTCCACGTTCGTGGGCGTCTCCTGGGCGATTCGCGGATTTCCGGTGTCGCACGTTTCGCTGGTCGGTGAATTGAGGCCCACGCTCAGTTCCTCGTTCGGCGATGAGCATTCAAAGGCCAGGCAGCGGAAGGATTGGGAAGCGGAGCACACCCTGCAAAGCGACAAGGACCCGAAGCAAGACGCACTGCGGATGGACGCACTGCAGGCAAGCACCGCTTACGCGATGTCGCCGTGCGACGACACCATGAAGACGAACCTGAGGGCGGCTACGGAGGCCTATGCGCGGGGCTGGGTGAAGATCTACGACTGCCCAAATCCGAGAATGGGCATGTTCTGCAGCGAAGAGAAGCGCGATCGGGCGAACGCCGCGTATTCCACGCCGCTGGACGTTCGCGTCAAGGCGCAGCTGGCCGAGGCGTTCAAACAAAAGGGCATCGTCAAGGAAGACTTCCCGGAGGATATCCGCGACGTCGTTCTCTGGTTCACCGGGCCTGGTATGTTGTTTGATCCGTCTCCGGTATGCCTGCCACGGCAGCAGGCGTCGGCGCGCTTCAAATGAGCCGCGCCTGGTTCATCGTCTGGGCGCTTGTCATCTGGCAGGTCGCCGCCTGGGCATTCGCTCCGCAGAAGACAGCCCCGCAACCAGCAGCACCGGTCGATGGTCCGGGTTATGGCTCCAACGAAGCGATCTTCGTGGACGGTCGCGCAGGCTTGCGCCGCGAGACCGCTCTGGCGTTCGAGCGCCCTTATGGATCGCGTTGCGCGGGAGAGGGACGGAAGCAATTCGTCGCCCATATCGACTACTACTATTATCGTCGTCAGAACGACATGGAACACTACCCCAAGATTTTCGGGAAAGCCGGGGCAGACTACATTGCCAAGCAATGGTCGACCGGAGACGACAAGCGCTTCGAACGCCTGACGCAGGAAGCCTACGCGCAAGGCTATCTTGCCCTGTCCGATTTCGGTGACGTCGGGCGCAAACTGGCGGAAGCCGTTGTGAGGGGCGAGCGCGTCGTCGCGCATTCCTGCGCAAGCTGACTCAGGTTGGCAGCGGGATCAGCGCCGCGACCTCGCGATCGCCGTGGTTCTCGCTTGCGGCGAGACCCTGCGCGACGCCGACCCGATCGGCCTCGGGCCGGTTCTGGCTCATCTTGCGCTTGCCTTCGAACCGCACCACGGGGATGCGCACGCCGACGATCCCGCGCAACTGCGCGGCGATGAAGTCCGCGGGCGCGTCACTGACCGCCCACGGCTTGGCGCGCGCGCCTTCGTGCTTCTTGGTCAGCCGCGTCACGGCCTCGAGCAGGCGCTCCGGCTCCTGGAAGAATTCGACCGGGCCGTAGACGTGCACGGCGACGTAATTCCAGGTCGGCACCACCTTGCCGGTCTCCTGCTTGGTCGCGTACCAGGATGGCGTCACATAGGCGTCGGGGCCGTTGAAGATGGCGAGCGCATCGCCGATCGGCGGCAGCTTCCATTGCGGGTTGGCCCGGGCGACATGCCCATAGAGCACGCCGTGCTCGCCTTCGCTCTCGTCGAGGAAGAGCGGCAGGGACGTGGCGACCGGGCCTTCGCTGGTCGCCGTCACGAGGCTGGCGAGCCGGGCGCCGCGGATGGTCGCGCGGATGCTCTCGATGTCGTCGTCCTTGAAGGCGGGCGGGATGTACATGGCGTGTCTCCGTTCTTGATGCGGAGATAGCCGGAATCTGGCCTGTATGAAACGACCAGTTTTACATGATTTCGTCAGTCCAGTTCGGCGGCGGCCTGCGCGAGAAGCTTGCAGCCTCTCTCGATCTGCGCGATCTCCAGCGCCGAATAGCCCATGACGAGACCGACGGTCTTCCGCGTCCGGCTCGGCGTCCGGCTTGGCGTCCGGCTTGGGCCGACCAACAACGCAGAAACGGGATAGATGCCGACGCCTTTCGCGCGCGCCGCCCGGATCACTGCATCCTCGCGCTTCCGAGGCAGATCGTCTAGCCACGCCACCACGTGCAGGCCCGCCGCCGTGCCCTCGATCCGGACACGATCTCCGAACCGGCGGCGCAACGCACCGATCAGTGCCTGCTGACGCTCGGCGTTGCGCCGGCGCACGCGCCTGACGTGGCTGTCATAGGCGCCGCTTTCGAGCATCGAAGCGAGCGCGTGCTGTTCGATCAGCGGCGTGTGCCGGTCCATGATCTGCTTGGCGGCGGCGAACAGGGATCGCAGCCCGGCGGGCACGACCAGGTAGCCGATCCGCAGGGTCGGGGAGAGCGTCTTGGAGACGGTGCCGAGATAGATCACGTTGTCGCTGCCCTCCAGCGCATGCAGCGGCGGGATCGGCCTGGTGTCGTAGCGATACTCGCTGTCGTAATCGTCCTCGATCACGTAGGCGTCGTGCTTGCGTGCCCAGGCGAGCAATTGGTGCCGGCGTCCGATCGGCATGACGCCGCCGAGTGGATATTGATGCGACGGCGTCACATAGGCGAGCCGGGCCTCGATGCCGTCGAGCCGCGCTGTCTCCAGTCCGTCCGCGTCAACGGGGATCGGCACCGTCTCGGCGCCCGTCGCGGCGAGCGTGTGCCGCGCCATCTGGTAGCCGGGATCCTCCATCACGAAACGGTCGCCGGCGTCGAGCAGGAGGCGCGCGCAGATGTCGAGGCCCTGCTGCGAGCCGTTCACGACAACGATCTGATCGACCTCGCAGCGGACGCTGCGCGATCGCCACAGATAGCCCTGAAGCGCGGTCCGCAGCCGCAGCGCGCCGCAGGGGTCGTCATAGGCCAGCCGCTCGGGCTTGCGGGCCATCGCAGCCGTCACGGCCTTCTTCCATGCCAGCACCGGGAAATCCGACGGCGAGAGCTCGCCATAGCGGAAGTTGGCGATGAGCCCGCGCGGCGGCTCGGTCCAGCGCGGCGGGTCCGACCGCAGCCGCTCGCCGAAGGCGGACAGAAGCGGCTTGCGCGCCGAGGGCCGCGATGCGGCGCGCGCGCGTCCGCGCTCGACGACGGCGCGGGCGACGCGCGGCCGCGCGCCATGGCGTGTCTCGATGAAACCTTCGGCGGCGAGCTGTTCATAGGCGACCGTCACGGTCGAGCGCGCCACGCCCATCTCCCCGGCAAGCGCCCGCGACGACGGCAGCAGGCCGTCGATGCCGTAGACCCGCGCCAGAATCTGATCCCTCAGGGCTTCGTAGATCTGGCGCGCGCCCATGCGGCCGGCGCGATCGCCGGGAATCGTCTTCATCTGGATCATCCACATTCCTGGGTCGGCATTCGTCCGAACGGACGATGCCGGAATGTGGTTCTAATCCCGTTCGCCGAGAGTTTCGACGTAAGCCTTGCCGTAGGGGTAAAAATGCTCTTTGCGGCCCTGATCCCAGAGGGCCTTCAGCCCGGGCGCGGTGATGTCCCAGTCCGGACGGCAATTCATGCTGACGGCCCGGAGATCCTGGCGCAGCTCTTCGACGGTCGGGCGTCCGAAGAACCAGTAGCCGTTATAGATCTTGTGAACGCGCAGGCCGGGCTCCAGCACGATGACGTGCGGGATCATCGGATTGTGGACGGGATCGGTGTATTCGGCGATGTCGAGATCCTTCTGAACGATCCGCCGGGAATCCGACAGGAAAGGCCAGTGCGCGCCGACGCCGCTGCGATATTCGCTGGTCTGGGTGATGTTGTCGGTGGTGATCGTGACCAGCCGGCAATAGCCGACCTCCATCTCGCGATGGAGTTGCAGCAGGCCTTCGGCCTGGCGGCGGTCCTTCGGGCAGAAGCCGCCGCGGCCGAGAACGAGCACCATCGGATCGCCACCTTGGAGCTCGGAGAGCTTTCGATGCTTGCCGGTGTGGTCGCTGAGCTCGTAATCGGGGAAGGTTACTCCCGGCATCATGTCAGGTCGCATTGAACTCTCCCATGTCTTCGAACTCTCGCATGTCTTCTCGCATGTCCGGCGTGGGTGCCGACACTCACAGATCGATCACGACATCGCCCTGGGGCCGTGAACAGCAGATCAGGACATTGCCGTCCGCCGGTGCGTCGAGTGGGTCCGGCGCGTAGCTGACAGATCCGGCCACGAGCCCGCTCTCGCAGTTGTGGCAGACCCCGGTGCGGCACGACCAGCGCACGGGAACGTCGCAGGCTTCGGCCAGTTCGAGCAGGCTGGCGTATGATGGTCCCCAGCAGACATTGAGGCCGCTGCGGGCGAACGAGACCATCGGGCCCGGGCCGGTTGCACCGGCCGGCAAGTGCGCCCGCTTCTGCGGGGAGGCCGCTATGCCGGGTGTCAGGGATGGTCCGGCGCCGAACATCTCGGTGTGAACGCGATCCGGTGCGACGCCGAATGCGGCAAGCCCGCGCGAGAGATCGGTCATGAACGGTGCCGGCCCGCACAGATAGAAATCGCCGTCTGATGGGACGCCGAGGGTTTGAAGCACCCGGAGGTCCAGATGTCCGGTCGTGTCAAAATCCACATTGATGCGATCGCCCGGATCGGGCGCGCTGTAGCAGACATGGCTGTGATGGTGAGCCAGCCCTGCCAGCAGCCCGCGCACCTCGGCGGCGAACGCATGTTCGCGACCGTTGCGGGCGCCGTGCAGCCACCAGACCTCTCGCGTCGATGCTTCCGCGGCGAGCGCGTGCAGCATCGCAAGCACCGGCGTCACGCCGATACCGGCACTCAGCAAGACGACGGGCCGCGCATCTTGCCGCAGCGTGAAACTTCCGCGCGGCGCGCCGATCTGCACGGCGTCGCCAATCTTGACCTCGTCGGCGATATACTGGCTCGCCGCGCCGTGGGCTTCCCTTTTGATGCTGATGCGCCAAGGCGCGGCATCGGAGCGGCTCGACAGCGAATAGCTGCGCGTCATCGCCGGCGCAGCGGAGGCGCCGAGCCGCACGATGACGAACTGCCCGGGCAGGGCGGCGGCGACGGGATGTCCGTCCGCGGGTTCGAGGATCAGCGACGTCACGTTACCGCTTTCAGCGATTTTGCGCGCCACGCGAAACGGCCGGAAGCCGCGCCAGGCCGGAGGCGGGCTCGTCGCCGGGCCGAGCCCGGCGTTTCCCGCTGTCGTGGCCTTGCGCTGCTGCTCGAGCAGCGCCTCGAAGGAATGACGCCAGCCGCCGCTCAGCGCGGGAATTTTCAGCGCGCGCTCCAGGCGGTCGCGCGGGTGGGGCGGCAGATAGAGCAGCGCATTGATCTCGGACACGCTCATGCGTTCGGGGCCGTCAGCGACCCGGACGATCTCGTCGCCGGCCTCGACGTCGCCTTCCTCGATCACCCGAAAATAGAAGCCGGGCCGGCCGTGCCTGACGAGCAGCGCGGCCATGTCCGGCTCTTCCATGCGAATGCCGAGCCGGTAGCAGGTGACGCGCGGCTGCGTCACCTCGAACAGGGCAGAGCCGATTTTGTAACGGTCTCCAATGCAGACGTCCCTGTCGGCGAGGCCCTCGACGGTGAAATTCTCGCCGAATTGACCGTGGACGAGGTTCGCTCGACCGAGGTGCTCCTGCCAGTATTGATAGGAGTCCTCCTGGTAGACGTAGACGGCGCGCTGCTCGCCGCCATGACCGGCGGTATCGCCCTGGCCATCGCCGTCGATGTTGAGCCGGCGCACCCTGCGCGGACCACTGACGGGTGCCTTCCAGATTCCGGTATGCACGGTCCTGCCTTGCCACGCGATGTCGCGCGGCAGGCCGACATTGAGGGAGAGCAAACGGGCCATGGGGTTCCCCGGCATGAGGGCGCGGCTCTGGCGGATTCCAGGTCGCTGCAATGCCAATCTGCATCCATGTCGGATTTTTGGCCCGTTAGTCGTTGTTAGACGTTGCTAGCCGGTCTTGTCGCCGGCTGTCTGCGCCTCGATCTGGGGAGCAGACACCGCAAGACGGGAGATCGCGATGGATGATCAGGCGATACTGGCGGCCCTTCAGCGCCATTGGGATGCGTCGGACGCGAATGATTTCGAGGCCGAGCATGACATCTACCGCGAGGACGCCGTGCTCGACTATCCGCAGTCCGGCGAGCGCATCCGCGGCCGCAGGACGATTCAGGAAAGCCGGTTCGTGCAGCCCAACAAGAAGCGCTTCACGGTCCGCCGGATCGTCGGCGGCGGCGATCTCTGGGTGAGCGAGTTCGTGCTGACCTATGACGGCGTGCCGTCCTATGTCGTGAGCATCATGGAGTTTCGCGAAGGACTTGTGGCGCACGAGACGCAATATTTCGGCGAGAAGTTCGATCCCGCACCGTCGCGCGCGCATCTGGTGGAGCGGGTGGGGTAGGTCGGCATCCTCCGTCATTGCGAGCGCAGCGAAGCAATCCAGAGTCTTTCCGCGGTGGCAGTCTGGATTGCTTCGCTGCGCTCGCAATGACGATGTTGACTAAGTTGCGCGCCAAACGGTGCTCTCGTGCCCCGGACGCAGCGCAGCGCCTCTTCTGCGGTGCGCTGCTGAGCCGGGGCCCATATCGCGGCGGAATGCGTGGCCTTCTGGGTGCCGGTTCTGCGCGGCAACGCGAAGGGCGTTGCAGCGCGTCCGGGACACGGAGAGACGTGCACTATTGCTTAACCAGATTCAGCAACACGGAACCCGATGCGGCGGCTGGTCGCACTCCGTTCGCCTTGATTCCGGCCCACCCATCTTTATGTCTGGAGCGAACAAGAATCCGGGCCCCTCTGGCGAGGACGCCGACCACGTCGGCAAAACCTCGCGATGTCGGATGACCTGTCCCGCGCGAATGCGATGGATCGGCCGATCGTCGGGCCTTCTCTGTTTCCTCCGACCAATCGTCCCCATCGCAGCTCCGCGCGGTCATTTCGCAACGTAAGGGAGCTACGATGTCCGACGCCGCCAATTCCAATCCGACCGAGATCGAGATCACCGAACCGTCCAGGCTGAACGAGCAGGCCGCGGTCGCGTTGGTCATTGCCGGCGCGCTCGTCGCGGTCGCAGACCGGCGCGTTTCGCCGGTCGAGCGCGACGAGGTGATCCGCTTCATCAGGGATCGCGGACTGGCGCCTCACATCAGTGACGACCGGCTGTTTGCGATATTCGACGAACTGGCGGAACGACTCGAGGAGCCCGACTTTGCCAATGTGGTGATCGACACGTTGCGTCCGGTCTCGGACCTGCCGCTGTCGGCCCATTTGATGGAACTGTCGGAGCGCGTCGCGGCTGCCGACGAGGACGTGGACCCCCATGAGGTGCAGGCGATCAAGCTGTTGCGCCTGCTGACGCTGGTGCTGCCGCGCGCAAAGCCGGTGGCGCCGGGCAGCGCAGACACTGAACGGCGCGCCGCCGCGCAGGAGTGAGCATGAGTGCAGCATCGGACGAGCGTACGACAGGAAACGTGGTCACCACCGGCCAGATGGCCGGTGGCGACCCGCGTCTCGACAAGCTCGTCCGTCGCCTGCCGCCGCGTATGGGCGATACCGTCGCCTATCTGCTCAAACCGTCCAGCCGCTGGGTGAGGATCCCTTCGGGCGCGTTGCTCATCATTGGCGGCGTGCTCTCCTTCCTGCCGGTGCTCGGAGTCTGGATGCTGCCGCTCGGCCTCGCACTGCTCGCCGAAGACGTCCCGGCGTTGCGCGCCTCGCGCTCCAAGGTCCTGGATTGGGTCGAGCGGAAGAAGCCGCAATGGCTCGATCCGTCTGCATCGAAAAATGATCAATCATGACTGAATTCATCACTGCCGACGCGCTGACCGCGCTGCTCCAGGTCATCCTGATCGACCTCGTGCTCGCCGGCGACAACGCCGTCGTCATCGGCCTTGCCGCCGCCGGCCTGCCGGCCGAGCAGCGCCGCCGCGCCATCGTAGTCGGCATCGTCGCCGCCACCGCCTTGCGCATCGTCTTTGCCGGCGTCGCGACCCAGCTCCTGCAGGTGATCGGTCTGTTGCTCGCCGGCGGCGTGCTGCTGCTGTGGGTGTGCTGGAAGATGTGGCGCGAACTGCGCGAGCAGGCCGCGCATACCGAGCTCTCGTTGAGCCATGGTGGCGGCGCGGGCAGCGCACCGGCGTCGCGCAAGACCTTCGGGCAGGCGGCGTTGCAGATCGTCGCCGCCGACGTCTCGATGTCGCTCGACAACGTGCTCGCGGTCGCAGGCGCCGCGCGCGAGCATCCCTACATCCTCGCGTTCGGACTGTTGCTGTCGGTCGCGATGATGGGCGTCGCCGCCGATCTGCTCGGCCGGATGTTGCAGAAGCAGCGCTGGATCGCCTATGTCGGTCTCGCCATCATCGTTTACGTCGCCTTCGAGATGATCTATCGCGGTTCGCTCGAGCTCGCGCCCGTCATCGCGAGTCTCTGAGGCGACAAGTCCTGCCTGCAATCCGGAGTGATCCATGACGTCTGAACGCAAAGCACCTTCGGCGCACGCCGGGCCGCGACCGAAAATCGGCCCATTCGCCCAACTCATCTTTGGCTCGCGTTGGCTGCAGGTGCCGCTCTATGTCGGCCTCATCGTCGCGCAGGGCGTCTATGTGCTGCTGTTCCTGAAAGAGCTCTGGCACCTGGTCGCGCACTCGTTCGACGCCAGCGAGCAGCAGATCATGCTGGTCGTGCTCGGACTGATCGACGTCGTCATGATCTCGAACCTGCTGGTCATGGTGATCGTCGGCGGCTACGAGACCTTCGTCTCGCGGCTGAACCTGAACGGCCATCCGGACGAGCCGGAATGGCTGAGCCACGTCAATGCCAGCGTGCTGAAGATCAAGCTCGCGATGGCGATCATCGGCATTTCCTCGATCTCGCTGCTCAGGACCTTCATCGAGGCCGGCAATCTCGGCACCACGCGCAGCAATTTCACCGAGTCCGGCGTGATGTGGCAGGTGCTGATCCACCTGACCTTCATCATTTCCGCGATCGGTATCGCCTGGGTCGACCGTCTCAGCGAGAGCGGGCACCGCAAGGAGAACGGTCACGCCTGAGGAGCGGTCCGCTCTCTCAGGCGCCGATGGCCAGATGCAACGGACGCCGTCCGCGCGCCAGCGTCTCGGACGGCGCTTCGCCGAAGACCAGTCTGTAGCTCCTTGAGAAGTCGCCCAGGTGCCAGAAGCCGTTGCCGAGCGCGGCGGCCTTGACGGTCAAGCCATCGCCCCCCGTCATGAGCTGGACGCGAACGGCCCACAACCGTTTGAGGCGCAGATAGTGGTGCAGGCTCACGCCGTGCACAGCGTGCGTCGCGACCTGGAGGGTGCGCACGGACACGCCGAGCGCGGCGGCGAGGTCGTCGCTGTAGAGCGGCTTGCTGCCGAACAGCGCAACGACGTCGTCGAGATGCGCGATCAGCTTGCGGTGCTTGTCGAATGAACCGGGGCGGGCGGTGCGTGCGCCTGCCGGCAGCAGGGTGACGTCGAGGCCGGCGAGCAGCGTTTCCTGGACCGGGCGGTAGAGCGCCTCGAACTGCCGGGGATCGTTGCATGCCGACGCCAGCGAGAACATCTCCACGATAGCCGCGCGCAGGCGCGCCATCGGATCGTCCTGCGTGCGGACGTAGGCGAGGCGGGGGTCGAAATCCGCCCAGCCGCGATGGCGCATGTCCGAGTTGAAGCGCAGCATCAGGTAAGTGTTGGGATGATGCTCGATCGCCCTGACGGGGGTTTTGCCGCGCATGACGGCGATCGTCGAACTATCGACCTCGCGGCCATTGGCGATGGAGTGAAAGGTGAGGGGAACAACGAGGCCGACGCCTTTGTCCGTGCCGATCTCGGCCTCATACCGCCGTGCAAAGGAGCGCTGGAGCACGAAGAGCCCGTCGCGGAGCGGCAGGATGGCGCGAGACAGCGAGAATTCCCGCGGACGGAGCGGCGTGCTGGTGCCGAGACCGAGCACCTCGTTGGCGCGAAATTCGCCGAAGTCCGAGAAGCGCTCGATGCCGAGGACGCGCGATGGTTTTAGCCGACGGACCGGCATTTCGGGAACCCAGGGCATGTCGGGGCTGAGCGGGTTGAAGCCGCAGAAGCGTATCAGAGGCCCGACCGTCGGCCATATTCCGGGAAACTACTGCCAGACTTCATCACACGACTTGCGAATAGGCGGCGTTCTCCCGTCGCTCGCGCTCGCCGAGCTCGCGCACCAGCTCCTGAAGAAATGACTCGGTGTAGGCGGGCAGGGTGCGCTCGGCGCGGACATAGATGCCGAGGTCCGACCAGACCGGGCTGCCAGCATTATCGAGCGGCAGGAACACGAGCTGGCTGTCGCGCGACAGTCGGCCGATGCCGAGCTGCGTCTGGAACGCGACGCCGACGCCGCGTGCGGCGAGCTCGCGCATCAGGTCGATCGAGTTGGCCTGGATCGCCGGCTCCGGCGTCTCCGAGAGCTGAGCGATCAGCGGCTGGAGCAAATGATAGATCGACAGTTCCGGCAGTGCGTGGATGACGGGGAAGGCGAGGCATTGGGCCAACGTGACCGTCTTGCGGCGCGCCAGCGGATGCTCGCGCGCGACCACCGCGCCGAGGCGAAATCGTTTCAATGCGACCTGGCGCAGGTCCGGCGGATGGCGGAGCGCCATGGCGATGCCGATGTCGGCCTCGCCGCGGCTGAGGGCCTCCAGCACGTCCGACGATCCCTTCACCTCGGTGGCGAAGCTGACGCGTCGGGCCCGGCCGCGATGCGAGGCGATCAGGTCCGGCAACACCGACTCTGTGAGCGACTCGATGCAGGCGATGCTGACAGTGCCATGCCAGGCGCCGGAGAGGGACGCGACGTCCGAGCGGAAGCGGTCGAGGTCCTGGAGCACGTTCATGACATGTCGGGCCAGCATCTCGCCGACCGTCGTCAGCGTGAGGCCGCGCGCATTGCGCTCGAACAAGGGTGATCCAACCTCTTGCTCCAGCTTGAGAATCTGGCGGCTGACGGCCGACGAGGCAACGTTGAGGGCGCGCGCAGCGGCCCGGATCGAACCGGTGCGACGGACGGCGTGGAAGTACTGGATGGCCGGTGAGTGAAATCGCATGGGACCCCCAACTGGACTATAGCCGTTGCCGAAACGGCATCAACATGTACGAAATTCTCTGCTTTTCGAGCGCGCCTGTCCCACCTAGGTTCGCCGCCGGCTTGGCTGGTCCCGCCAGGGACCACCATGCCTTGCGCAACGAGGCGCCAGGGGATTTGGGGTGGACGAGAGCATTGTTTGTGAGCCCGTGGCGCGGGACGCGCGCCTGGTCGATCGCCGCCGCGCGGCTGCCTATGTCGGCGTGACCGCCGGCCGGTTCGAGCAGTTGGTGCGCGACAACGTCGTGCCGGCGCCTGTGATGGTGGACAACAAGCGGCGCTGGCCGATCGCGTTGCTCGACGGTGCCAGGGATGCGGTTATCGGCACCATGCCGCCGGTGTCCGCCGCTACTCCGCCGGATGTGCGTCCCTGCGAACGCGACCCGGCACCGGCCCAGCACGAACTGCCTGATCAAGCCTGGTTCGAGCAGCGCGCGCGGTTCGTCCAGCGCGTGCGCCGGTCGCTGCTCTCGGGCAACGAGATCCGCCTCTTACGCGAGTTCAAGCTGCTCAAGCAGAACCAGATCAGCATGTTCGGCTATTACGGCAGTTTCGAAGCGCTGATGGTGCGGGGCTACATCGTCGAGATCGCGCGCAAGCCGCCGTCGAGCCGTCCGCTGGTGACTTACCGACTGACCGCGCAGGGCGAGCAGGTGATCTCGGTGTTGAAGGACGAGCCGGTGGTCTGAGCAGCTATTTGATAATCTCGCAAACCGTCAGATGCGATCCGTTACGGGGTTGGGCATCTACGGCCGTGATGGCGTGCCACCACGCCTCCAGCGCGTCGCGCTCGCAGCCGAGCCTTACGCTCATGCCGCCGGCGAACTTGATCCAGTCGGCGAAATGGTCTCTGCCAACCGCGATCACCACGGGAATGTCGGCGTCGAGCGCGCGTTCGATCAGATGGGACAGGCCCTTGCCGTCGCGCTCGCGCTTGCCGAAGCGGTTGATGATGACGAGATCGGCGCCAGGTGAAAGCGCGTCCATGATCCGCATCCCAGCGTTTTGCAGCCGCGCGAGATCGAGACGGCAGCCGCGCGCGGCCGGATCGAAATCCTGCGCGAGCAGAAGCGTCTCGCCGCTGTGAAGCAGCACCGCCGACAGGCTCGAATCCGCGCATTGGCCGGCCTGAACCATACCGACGACGCGAACGCCACGCGCATTCAGATCCGCTGCGAAGCTTGCGCCGGACCGTATCGGGGTCCTGATGCGCCTCGTAGACGAGGGCGGCGAGGTCGCATTGCGCATCGAACATGGTCCGCCTCCGTTTGACGGCAGAGAATTGGGGCCGCGACGCTTCCGCCGCGGCCCCGGTTTTCCGATCAGGCCGCCGGCGGGCCGTTGATGATCTGGAGCTGGGTGAATTCAGCGAGACCTTCCTCGGCGAATTCGGTGCCGATGCCCGACTGCTTGGCGCCGCCGAACGGGATGTGCGGGGCCATGTCGAGGTGCTTGTTGATCCAGACCGTGCCGGACTCGAGCTGCGTTGCGACCTCGTGCGCGCGCTTGATGTCGGACGACCAGACCGAGGCGCCGAGGCCGTAGGTGGTGGCGTTGGCGCGGCGGATCGCGTCGTTCTTGTCGGAATATTTGATCAGCGGCAGCACGGGGCCGAACTGCTCCTCGTCGACCAGCTTGGAGCCTTCCTGGATGTCGCGCACGATGGTCGGCTCGATGAAATAGCCGGGACGGTCCATCGCCGAACCGCCGGCGACCACCTTGCCGTTCTTGCGAGCGTCCTCGAGGAACGTCTTCACCTTCTCGTACTGCATCTTGTTCTGCAGCGGCCCGAGCTTGGTGCCCTGCTTGGCGCCGTCGTCGACCACCGTGCTCTTGGCGATCGCGACCAGCTCGTTGCAGAGCTCGTCATAGACGGACTCGTGGACATAGAGCCGCTTGATGGCGAGGCAGACCTGGCCGGAGTTCTGGAACGCACCCTCGAAGATGCCGGGTGCGACCTTCTTCGGGTCGACATCATCGAGCACGATACCGGCGTCGTTGCCGCCGAGTTCGAGCGTGATGCGCTTAAGCGTCTGCGCCGCGCTCGCCATCACCTTCTGTCCCGTCGCGGACGAGCCGGTGAACGAGATCTTGCGGATATCAGGATGCTTGGTCATCTCGCCACCGAGGTCGTTGGCGTCGGTGATGAAGTTGAGAACGCCCTTCGGCAGGACGTCCTTGATCAGCTCGGCGAAGCGCAGCGTCGCGAGCGGCGTGGTCGGCGCCGGCTTCACCACCAGCGTGTTGCCGGCGAGCAGCGCAGACGGCAGCTTGAAGCTGAGGATCAGCAGCGGATAGTTCCAGGGAATGATGGCACCGACGACGCCGAGCGGGCGGCGATAGGCCTCCACCTTGCGGTCACCGGAATCCTCGATCACCTTCATCGGCAATTCGAGCGAGCTGAGATAGCGGAAGAACGCGGCCATCCCCAAAACTTCGCCGGTGGCGTCGCCAAGCGGCTTGCCTTGCTCGCTGGTGAGGATGTGGGCGAGCTCGCCCGAATTGGCCTCGATGACGTCGGCCATCTTGTTCACGAGCTTGCGGCGCTCCGCCATCGGGGTCGCGGCCCAGGCCGGGAAGGCGGCCTTCGCCGCGGCGACGGCGGCATCAAGCTGCGCCTTCGAGGCACGCGGACATTGCGCCAGCACCTCTTCGGTCGCGGGATTGAGAACCGGCATGGTCTGGTCGCCGGGCACCATCTTGCCGTCGATGAGAAGATTGTAGTCACTCATTGGCTTTGCGCTCCCTTGCAGAAACGGGCCGTTCGGGCCTCGTTATATCGAACTATATATCACGGCTTCGCCGAACCGACCATGGCGGCCGGCTCGATCAATTCCAGAAAAGCAGGGCTGGACGCGGGTGGACATATCGATATATCGTTATGAATATAGCGAACCGTG
Source organism: Bradyrhizobium japonicum USDA 6 (assembly GCF_000284375.1). Lineage (NCBI taxonomy): Bacteria > Pseudomonadati > Pseudomonadota > Alphaproteobacteria > Hyphomicrobiales > Nitrobacteraceae > Bradyrhizobium > Bradyrhizobium japonicum. The sequence goes on along the minus strand of NC_017249.1, from coordinate 6,164,867 downwards.
TTCCGGGACTGGCGATGGAAATCAAGGTGAGGCAGCTCACGACCTGCGAGGTGGCGTCCGACGGCGGCGCGATCTCGCTGGGCTTCGAGGATCTGGCGGGCAACCCCGCCGCGGTCAGCGTCTCGCTCAACCAGGTCGGCGCGCTCATCATGACGCTGCCCGGGCTGCTCGAGGCGGCGCTGAAGGCCCGCTACGGCGACCAGAGCCTGCGCTACGCCTATCCGCTGGCGTCCTGGGCGATCGAGCAGGCGACCGATACGACCCAGCGCATCATCACGCTTCAGACCGAGGACGGCTTCAAGGTGCGCTTCTCGATCCCGAAAGCCGAGCAGAGCCTGCTCGGCGAAGCCCTGACCCAGCCGATGCCGGAAATGTCGGTGCGGCCGAACTAGCGGCTTGGGCCAAAGGCGCATACAAAACACCGCCTAGGAATGGAATTGCCGATTGGGCCGGTCGAACGCCGGAAATGTTGCACGCGTCGCCTGAACTAGAGAATCGCTTTGCCTGTTCGCCAGCCTAAAGTTGCGGGCGCGTGGAGATGGCAAGCGATGAGCGATGTTCGAACGGGTTTCCTGGACGCTATCGGCAACACGCCATTGATCAGGCTGCGAATGCCGTCGGAGGCCACGGGTTGCGAGATCTATGGCAAGGCCGAATTTCTCAATCCCGGCGGCTCGATCAAGGATCGCGCGGCGCTGGCCATGATCAACGATGCCGAACGATGCGGCAAGCTTGGGCCGGGAGGCGTCATCGTCGAAGGAACAGCCGGCAATGTCGGAATCGGCATAGCGCTCGTGGCGAATGCACGCGGCTATCGAAGCGTGATCGTGATGCCTGACACACAAAGTCAGGAGAAGAAAGACATGCTGCGGCTGTGCGGTGCCGACCTGCGCCTGGTGCCCGCCGTAGCCTATTCCAATCCGGGTCATTACGCGCGCTATTCCGGTCAGCTCGCCGAGGAGCTCGGTGCTTTCTGGGCCAATCAATTCGATAACGTCGCCAATCGGGAGGGGCACTATCGCACGACCGGTCCTGAGATTTGGCAGCAGACGGATGGAAGAATCGACGGCTTCACATGTGCCGTTGGGAGCGGCGGTACCTTGGGTGGGATCGCGCGGGCCCTCAAGGAGCGAAATCCCGGCATCAAGATCGCGCTCAGCGATCCCATGGGGGCCGCTCTCTACAATTGGTTCACCAAAGGCGAACTGACGACGGAGGGAGACTCCATCACCGAAGGGATCGGGCAAGTCCGCGTCACCCGGAACCTCGAAGGCACGCCCATCGATACGGCATATCAGATTACGGACGAGGAAGCCTTGCCTGTCCTGTTCGACCTGATCGAGCATGAAGGACTTGTGTTGGGCGGCTCAAGCGCGATCAATATCGTTGGAGCCATGCGACTTGCGCGCGACCTCGGTCCAGGCAAGACCATCGTGACCATCCTCGCGGATGGTGGGCAGCGCTATCAATCCAAGCTGTTCAACCCGGAATTCCTACGCAAGAAAAATCTGCCCCTGCCACGCTGGATGCGCTAGCGAGCCGCCAGCGGCCGGGTTGCTCCCCGCCCATGCGCGCCCGCGCGCTCACGATTTCCGCGAACGGGCGATGTCGCTCTTGAGCGCTTCCAGCTCCTTGTGCACCGCGCGGGCGGCGTCGCGCTCGATCTTGCGGTAGCGCGCAACAAGTTTCTCGCCGAACGGGGTCAGCATCGCGCCGCCGCCGTTCTTGCCGCCGGCCTGCGGCTCGACGGCGGCATGGCCGCAGATGCGGTTGATCTCATCGACCAGATCCCAGGCGCGCTTGTAGGACATGTCCATGGCCCGGCCGGCCCCCGAGATCGAGCCGTGCTCGCGGATCTGCTCCAACAGCTCGATCTTGCCGGGCCCGATCCGATCCTCGCCGTCGAGGTCGATGCGAAGGCTCAGCTGGGGGAGGGATTTGGCGCTCGCGCGCGACATGATGGGGTCTCTTGGGGGCACTTGCATGCGAGATTGCCACTCTTGCCCGCCGCGGACAAGGTGAGGGCGCCTGATTTCCCAAAAGATGGACCATTGTCGAGGTCCCCAGAGCACGGGCCTCAGCCCGTGCCCTTGATCGCTGCATCTTATTCCGCGGGGCTTCCGACCACCGCGCCCTGACTGACGTCCTCGCGGGCGAGGATCATCAAAAGGCCGACGATGATGAGCTCGACCACCGCGAAAGCAATGAAGGCGCCGGTGAACGAGCCGGCCGAGGCGTTGATGATGGCGCCCATCATCCAGGGCGCCACGAAGGCCGAGAAGATGCCAAACACCTCGGCGTATCCAATCGCGGCCGGCGCGAGCGCGTCGGAGTATTTTTCGCTGAGCAGGGCGAAGATAGCGCCGCCGCCGAGCAGCGCGATACCGCTGAGTGCTGCAAACAGCACCAGCATAGAGAACGACATCGGTGTGACCACGCTCCACAGGAACATCAGCGCGGTCAGGAAAGCGAGACATGCGGTGAGCTTGATCATGAAGGGCTTGCCGAGCCGATCGGACATGTAGCCGCCAATCACCAGGAACAGCACCTGCGACAACCCCATGACGGTGCCGATGACAGCGCCGGCTTCCGGCGGCATGTGCTGTACGGTGATGAAGGCCGGCACCACCCAGGTGGCGGTGCCGGCGATCGCAAAGGTGCAGGCCACGATGCCGAAGCCGCCGACCGCGATCCATTTCGAGCGGAAGATCTCGCCGAGCGGCAGGTGCTCCTGCGGTGTTTCGTTGCCCCAGGTGAAACCGTCGATGCCGAGCTCGCGCGGATTGTTACGGACGACGAGTGCGTCGACGGCTGCAACGAGCAGCGTGCCGATTGCCAGCACGGCGAAGAAGGTCCGCCAACCGGTCGCAACCGTCAGGGGAATGCCGAGCGCGAAATCCATGGTGATGGCGAGGCTGTAGGCGGCGAGGATGATGCCTACCACCGAGCCACGTCGACTTTGCGGAAACCAGCCGAAGATCAGCTTCATGTTGCCGATGAAGATGCCGGCGTCGAAGAAGCCGATCACGAGCCGGAGCATCACGAGCTGTGTGTAACTTTGTACGAACACCTGGAGCACCATGCCGATACCAGTGCCCGCAAGCCCGATCAGCAGCATGTTGCGCGCCGTCATCGACCGGCTGACCGGCGACCAGACGACCATGCCGATGCCGTACGTCAGCGCAAAGATGCCTTGGGCGAGTCCCGCCTCGGCGGGATTGAGCTTGAGGCTCTCGGAGACGAAGGGCAGTACGGCCGCAAAAGCATACCAGTCGGCGGCGAGAAAGATCTCGCAGAGGATGGCGAGCGCCAGCATGCCTTTTTGCCACCGGGCTATCCGACGGCGGTCGTTCTCGGAGATGGACGTCCAAGTCGTTGTCAGCATGGTCATCATCGGTTCTCGCGGTTTGCGTGTCGACGGAATCGGCGTGGCCTCAGGCGGGCGGCGGCAGGAAGTTGACCTCGTGTTCGGCGGCACGTCGCACGACCTCCTGCGGATCGGGGAGATTGTGGATGCGCTCGAACAGCTCTTTCAGCGACCGCGTCGGTGCGACCCAGAACAGGCTGGTGGCGGTTTCACCCGACTTGTTGAAAATGCCGTGGGGGATGCCCTTGGGCATGCGGACGAGGTCGCCGGCCTTGGCGACAAGGTCCTTGCCATCGAGCCAGAGGTCGTAGCGGCCGCTCAGCACATAGACGAATTCATCCTGGGTCGGATGCACGTGCGGCGGCACGAAGGTGCCATCCGGAAACACGGCGTGCCAGGCCATCGACGCCTCGGAATGCTGCTTCAGCGTGTAGGTCTGGCCCAGAATGTTCCAGATGACGTTGCCAAAGCCTTCTTTGGCAGGGGTCACGCCCGGAGGCATCTCGATCATGGTGGTGTCCTCTGTTGTGTGCGGATCAATCGGCGAGAAAATCGGTGACGTGGTGTGCAGAAGACGGCGTTTCCTCGAACACGAGATGACCGGTCGCAGGCACCAGCGTCACGCGTGCGTCAGGGAGCCCTGCTTTCCAGGCATCTGCCTGGGCGGTCGGACGCAGGCGATCTGCGGCTCCCCACAGCACCAGTGTCGGCATCGTGATCCGATGCAGCCAGTGCGCGAGCTTGGGATTGCCCTGCGGTTCGCTGCGGATCAGCTTGGCAAAGCCCGTGACCTCGCGTCCAAGCTGGGCGTCGAAGGCCGGATCGGGCGCCTTGGGAAAGTAACGGAGTGCCGCGGCCGGATCGTGCGCGAGATAGGCTGGCAGTTCTTGCGGTGCGATCTCGAACAATCCGGGCGCAGGCGCGCTTCCGACCACAAGACCGGCGGGCGCAACCAGCACCAGCTTGCGGACCCGATGCGGCTGACGGATCGCGAACTCCGCGGCAAGCCATCCGCCGAGCGAGAACCCGGCGAGGTCGAACTGCTCAAGGCCAAGCTTGTCGAACAGATCCATGTAGTGAAGGACGTGATCCTCGACGGTGTCGATCGTCTCGGCGTCGCCGGAGTCGCCAAAGCCCGCATGATAGGGGATGATGACCGTGTGCCGCTTCGCCCAATCGCGCGCCATCTCGAAGCCGGTGAAGGTGCCGGTGCCGTGCAGGAACACCAGCGCCGGGCCGCTTCCGATGCTGTGGACGACGGTCCGCACGCGGTTGATCGTATATTCCGCGCGGGAGAAGCCGGTCAGATCCGGCGAGGGTTTGACGGTATCAAGCATGGTCATCTCCGGTTGAAGGCGGCAGAGCCGGGCGTTGGTGAGTCATGCGGCGGCCTCCTGGCGACCGCTGAGAAGTGAGGCGAATTGTTCGACGGCGTTGGCGAGCCGCGCGGCCGTCATTGGTGCGAGCGGCTCGCCCGGTACGATCTCGCCGCTGCTGGCGTAGATCGCCGTCGAAACGGTGCAGGCTTCGAAGAAGCCGAACAGCGGGCGGAGCTGGTGCTCGACCACCAGCGAGTGGCGCAGGCCGCCGCCGACCGCGGTAAGCAGCACCGGGCGATTGCGCAGCACGCTGGGTTCGATCAAGTCGAATATGTGCTTGAACAATCCGGGATAAGAGCCCTGGAACACCGGGCATCCGATCACGAGGCCATCGGCCTGTTCGATGGCCTCGACGACGGCGCGCGCATTGTCATCGAGTGCGGTTCGGGTGAAGCCGGCGATGCCGCAACCGGCGTCGACAAGGTCGAGGACGGTGGTCTTCAGTCCATGCTGCGCCTGAAGATCGGCAGCGACGGCTTCGACCAGCATGCGCGACTTCGCCGGGCGCCAACTATTGCCGCAGAAACCAACGATGCGGGATGTCCTCACCTCGACGCCCTCGTGTCTGGTCGCTTGCTCAGCCCGTCACCCCGAAGACCGTCCATTGCGCACCAGGCCCGGGGAGGCCGAGCAGCGCGCGGCCGCACTCTTCGACGATCTGGTCGGCCATCAGGATGTGCTGGGTGCCCGAATGGATGTCGCGGTAGAACCGCTGCATCGGCGTGTTGTGCAGCGAGGCGCCGCGGGCGGCGCGATGCGCGAAGGTGGCGACGTCCGACAGAACGTCGTGGACGTGGCGCAATGACAGCTTGATCATCGTCATCTGCTCCAGCGACGGACTTTCACCGCCGGCGCAAGTCTCCGAGACGTCCTTCCAGGTTTCGTGGACCAACGCACGTGCTGCGCGGAAACGAGCTTCGGCCTGGGCGAACTGGAACTTGAAGCTCGCGCTGTCGCGCGACTTGCCGAATGGATCCTGGCGCTGGACGATCACCTTGACGAGTTCGTCGAGCATGCGGCGGCCGACACCGACGGCCCAGGCGGAATGCGCCCAGGCGCTGTAGCCTGCCAGCCCCAGTGCACCCTGCACACCACCTCGGCGCGGCGCGCCAATGTCAAAATCGTAGGTCATGTGCGTGGGCACGAACAACTCGTCGCCCTCGCTCAAAGTGTAGTCGAAACTTCCCGTCGCGCGCAGGCCGAGCACGTCCCAATTGCCCATCAACTTGATGGTCGCGCGCGGATGGTGGGTGACGACGATCTTGGGCTGGCCGTTCGGGCCGAACACCATGTCCTTGCCGGATGCGTCGGTGACGAAGCAGCCTGAATGGACCCACTCGGCGTGCTGAATGCCGCTGCCATAGGCCCAGTTACCGCGGATCATGTAACCGCCATCGACCGGTCGGGCGAAGCCGCGCGGCACGCCGTTCCCGGCAATCGTGATGTCGGGCCCGCCCGCGAAGACTTTCTTGATGCCTTCGTCCTCGATGTAGATGGCGAGCGTCGTGCCTTCCATGTTGTTGCCGATGACGCACCAGCCGGCGGACGCGTGTGCGTAAGCGAGCCGCTCGATCACGGTCATGGCGTCGTAAGGCAGAAGCTCGGCGCCGCCGACCTCCTTCGGGAACAGCATGGTGTAGATGCCGGCCTTGCGCAGCGCCGCCACCACGTCGTCAGTCAGATAGCCCTGTGCCTCGGCCTCCGCGGCCCTGGATTCGACCAGGGGTAGCAGCGCGTCGAGGCGCGCATGGAACTCGGCCACCGTCGGGGTCGCGGAAGGTTTTACGGCGAGTTGCACGGAAGGGCTCATGGTCGGTGTCTCCACGTCGGGCTGTTGGTTCTTCGCGCAACGCTGCTGGACGCGAAGATCTGGGTCGGGCGGAACAGACGCCGGTCGCGGGCAAGACTCCGCCCACGCGCGCCAATGACTGTTGGTGCGCGCGACGAACGGCTCGCGTTGGTGTCGAGATGTCCCCGTCGGAACCGCGCGAACGTCGTTACGCGATCCCGATGGCCGGAATGCTAGAGATGAGGCGGCCAAAACAGCAATCCCCCATCATGGGGGGTATTGGCCATGCTGCTCTGCCGCAAAGCTGGGCCGGGAGAGCAGTTTCTTGCCGCTTCTTTTCGCTTGACCAAAGATCAGGCGAGGCAGAAATTTTAAGCCTATAACAATCGGCAATGACGCGCGTGTGTCCGAGGGCACCCCGCGTTCGCGCGAGGAGTGGCGGTGAGAGCCGAGCAGGAGCATTTGGATGGTCTGCCCGAGCGCCAGCTCGCAGATCGGCTGATGTCCATCGCCGAGAGCCGCTCGGTGCGCGCGCTTGGCATTGCCTGCTGCTCGGCGATCACGGAATTGACGGGATCGCCGACCGTCGGCCTCTATTTGCTCGACGGGCTCGAACCGGAACTGGTCTACAGCCGGCACGTCGCAGAAGGCCTGCTCGACAATTACAGGGCCGGCTTCTGGAAGCGCGACCCCGTGCTCGACTGCATCATGACCCAAGGCCGCGCGGTCGACGGCGAAACGGTGATCGGTCCGCAGCAATGGCGGCACAGTCCGTCCTTCGAGATGCTCCACGAATGGGGCTTTGCGTACAACATGGGCGGCCCGTTGTGGTGCGGACAGAAGATCGTCGGCGTGCTGTTTACGGCGACGACCGATACGGACGCGCCCTACACGATGCGGTCGCGGCAGCGCATGGAGATGCTGTGTCGGGCCGGTTCGCTCGCTTTGACCAACATGACGAACGCGGGCGCGATCGACGTCCATCCTGCCGCAATCCGGGTCCCTGAGCCGGCGGCGACGCCGGTGCCGACGCTCTCGGCATCGCTTCCGCCGCGGTCCGCGGACGTCGCCATCCGGGTCTGCCGCGGCCAGACCAACAAGGAAATCGCCCGCGAGATGGGGATTTCCGATCAGACCGTGAAGGAGCACGTCGCGAACCTGTGCCGACGCTTCGGCGTGCACAACCGCACCGAGCTTGCGGCCTGCCTGCTGAGTCCGAGCGCTCGGCAATAAGGTGCCGCGCCGGGTCAGATGTGGTTGACGATCAGCTTGAGCGAGCCGACGAAGGTCGGATGCTGCCGATAGTGCCCGTGTCGCGCGTCCCAGCGGCCCGACACGAGATCATTGCCGAGGCGGTCTTCGAAACGCCGTACGACGTCGTCGGCGACAAAGCTCCAGGCCGAGCAGGCGAGCCGCGCGGCCGGATCGAGCAGCATCTCGGGGCGGCCGTAATAGGCCTCGTTGAAACCGTCGGTGCAGTCGAGCGGGATCGGGACGGGCAGGACATCCGTTGTGCCGCCGAGGCCTTCCGCGATATCGCGGATTGCCGGATAGCGCACAGCCTCGACCGCGATCACCTCCGGGCAATAGGCGTTGAGCCAGAAGCGATCGAGCTCGTCGGGGGCGCAGGTCATGATCGCGATCGGGCCGCGCGTCACCCGCCGCATCTCGGAGAGGCCGGCGTTCAGGTTCTTCCACTGATGCACCGAGAAGGTCGACATGGCCGCGCCGAACGTGGCGTCCTCGAAGGGCAGCTTCTCCGCGACGGCATCGATCGCCGCGGGAAGATGCGCCGGTCGCTGCGCCCGCATCGATTGCGACGGCTCGACCGGCGTCACGGTGCGGCCGACCGGCTCGTAGGAGCCGGCGCCTGCGCCGACATTGAGGATGGTGCGGGCCTCGCTGAGCGCCGCATCGATCAGTTCCGCGATGCGCGGGTCCGGCCGGCGGAAATTTGTGTAGCCCTTGCCGATGGCGCCGTAATTGGCGTCGCCGGCGCTGCCGTCCTGGTGGCGTGGTGCGGTGTCCTGCATGAACGATCCTACAGCGTCTTGTGCGACACGTTCTTGACGACGGTGTAGCACTGCAAGCCCTCGGTGCCGCCTTCACGCCCGTAACCGCTGTCCTTCACCCCGCCGAACGGCGTCTCCGCGACGGAGGCGACGAAATGGTTGATCGAGAGGTTGCCGACCTCGACGCTCTCCGCGAGGCGCTCGGCATTGCTCGCCGACTTCGTGAAGGCGTAGGCGGCAAGGCCGAAGGGAAGGGCGTTGGCCTTCTCGATCGCCTCGTCCAGCGTCTTGACCGGATTGACCAGCGCGAGCGGGCCGAACGGCTCCTCGTTCATGGCGCGGGCATCATCGGGCAGGTCGGCAAGCACCGTGAGCGGAAAGAAATAGCCGCGATTGCCGATGCGCTGCCCGCCGGCGAGCACGCGCGCGCCCTTGGCCTTGGCGTCCGCGACCAGCGTTTCCATCGCGTCGATGCGGCGTGAGTTGGCGAGCGGCCCTAGCTGCGTCGAGGGATCGAGGCCGTTGCCGACCTTGAGCTGGCTGGCGCGCTCGGCGAAGGATTGCGCGAACTGCTCGTAGATACTCTCCTGCACGAAGAACCGCGTCGGAGCGACGCAGACCTGACCGGCATTGCGCGACTTGCCGATGGCGGAGGCGGCGCCGGTTGCGACGGGATCGACGTCGTCGCAGACGATCACGGGCGCGTGGCCGCCAAGCTCCATGATCGCCGGCTTCATGTAGCGGCCGGCCATCTCGGCGAGATGCTTTCCGACGGGAATGGAGCCGGTGAAGGTGACCAGCCGGATACGCGATTGCGGGATGAGGTATTCCGAGATCTCGGCGGGATTGCCGAACACGAGATTGAGCACGCCGGCCGGAAGACCCACGTCATGGAAGGCGCGGACCAGCTGGAACGCGCCCGCTGGCGTTTCTTCGGAGGCCTTGAGGATGATCGAGCAGCCGGCGGAGAGGGCGCCTGCCACTTTTCGGGCCGGCGAGCTCATCGGGAAATTCCACGGCGAGAACGCCGCGACCGGGCCGATCGGCTGGCGCAGCACGGTGTGGCGCATGCCCGGCTCGCTCGGGATCACGCGGCCATAGAGCCGCAGGCCTTCGGTAGCGTCCCATTCGATGATGTCGCAGCCGCGCAGGATTTCGAGTTTGGCCTGTTCGATCGGTTTGCCCTGTTCGAGCGTCATCGCGGCCGCCATCACGTCCACGCGTTCGCGGATGAGGGCGGCCGCCTTCAGGATGATCTGCGCGCGCTTGGCGGGCGCGGTGCTGCGCCAGATCGCAAAACCTTTTTCGGCGGCTGCGAGCGCGTCGTCGAGATCGGCCTTCGTGGCGGTGGGGACGGTGCCCAGCACGCTCTCGTCGGCGGGATTGATGATCGGTTGGCCGCTGGCGCGCTTCCATTGTCCGTCGATGTAGAGTTCGATGAGAGGATATTCCGCCATTGTTATTCACCTTGCTTGTGCGGTTTTGCCTGCGGCGTTTCCCTGGCCGAGCTGGCCGAGCCATGTCGTGAACACGCGGTCGGCGGCGCGTGCGACGGTCTTCGAGACCTCGGCCGTCCTGGCGCGAAGCTCCTGCACCGAAATCTTGGCAGACGCGAGCTCGACGGCGTGGCCGACATACCATTCCTCGAGCTGCCGCGGATCGGCTTCGAGGTGAAATTGCAACGCCAGCGCATTGTTGCCGAACGCGAACGCCTGGTTCTCGTAGTTTTCGTTCGAGGCGAGCCGCGCGGCGTTGTCAGGGAGATCGAACGTGTCGCCGTGCCAGTGCAGAACCGGTGCGCTCTCGGCGAGCGGTTTCAGGCTGGAGGCTTGGCCGGCATCCGTCAGTGTGACCGATCCCCAGCCGATCTCCTTCACGCCGCCGGCATAGATGCGCGCGCCGAGCGCCTTTGCCATCAGCTGCGCACCAAGGCAGATGCCGAGCGTCGGCAGGCCTTGCGCAAGGCGGCGCTCCAGCAGATCGATTTCCCTGGTGAGGAACGGATACCTCTCGGTCTCGTAGACGCCGATCGGGCCGCCGAGCACGATCAGCAGGTCGGCATCCCCAATCGAGGAATGGCTGAGATCGTCGACCGGCGCCTCGCAGAACGACACGTTCCAGCCCTCGCGTTCCATGATCGGCGCCAGCAGGCCGAGATCCTCGAAGGCCACGTGACGGAGCGCGACGGCAGATCGGCGGCGTTGAAACATCCACAAAACCCTGTTGCGCGGGGTCTTTCGACGGCATCCGCTATATCCAGATAGATATAACGGATGCCGGGCCTCGTCCAGACGGTTCCGGGCCGGATCTGCCGCGCACATGGCCTGCATGCGGCATGCGGCATCACCGCACGGCGTGCATCTCCAGAAACGCCTTCACGCCGGTCACGTTGCCGGTATCCGACGGCACGTAGCCGGGCAGGGTGGCGACGGCGGCGCGGAAATCGGCGCTGCGCATGATCTCCAGGATGCGCTGCATCGGCCCGGTATCGAGGAAGGCACGCTTGCAGACGAAGAAATAATCCTCGGTGAGGATGCGGATGAAATCGAGGCCGAAGTGGCGGGCGGCGGCCTCGACACCAAAACTCGCATCCGCCATGCCGCTCGCGACATAGGCCGCGACGGCGGCGTGGGTGAACTCGATCTGCTGCGCGCCGTTGATCCTGCTCTCGTCGATGCCGTTCGCGGCAAGCAGCTGGTCGAACAACAGCCGCGTGCCGGAATCATGGTCGCGGTTGACGAAGCGGACTTTTGGACCGGTGAGATCCTGAAGCGAGGCGATGCGCAGCGGATTGCCGCGCGCGACCATCAGTCCCATCTCGCGCGTGACGAAACTGATGATGCGATCCTCGCGTGGATCGAGCCATTCGCGCGCCGCCTTGATGCCTTGGGCGCGCAACGCGCCGTGCGGCAGATGCAGGCCCGAGAGATCGCAGGCGCCCTGCGCCAGCGCGACCAGCGAATGCTGGTTGCTGACATAGCGCAAATCGACGCCGATGCCGGGCTCGCGATCGAGGAATTCGCGCAGCTTTGCCACGGCAAAGCCGTGACTGGCGTGAACGCGGATCACCGAAGGGCGCTGTTCGAGGAACGGCTTGATCTCGCTCGCCAGCTCCTGCGCCAGGTTTTCGAGCTGCGGGCCGAGCCGGGCCTGCATGCGCTCGCCGGCCCACACCAGCCGCTCGCCGAACGGCGTGAGCTTCGAGCCCTTGCCGCGCTGGGTTTCGACCAGAGGGGTTCCGAAGAACTCCGACCATTGCTCGATCAGATTCCAGACGTGCCGATAGGACAGGTGCGCATCGCTGGCCGCGCTCGTGATCTTTCCGGTCTTCCGGATTTCGTTGAGCACGCCGAGCATGACAATCGCGGTGCGCGGGCTGCCCTCGTGGCGAAATCGCCAGACGGCCTCGATCTCGATCTGAAGCATCTGAAATCCTTATGAACTACGCTTCATATGTGAGGCGTCCATTTGCAAACCATATCATATTTACTCCAGCCAATAGGCTCCTAGTCTGGTATACCAGAACAGGAGGAAATATGATGTCTGTTGCATATGACTTTGTGCATTCGCAGGCCACCGAATTCATGGCCCGGCCGCAGCATCTGCTCATCGACGGTCGCCGCGTCCCCGCCAGCTCCGGCCGTACCTTCAAATCCCTCAATCCCGCCACCGGGCAGGTCATCGCCGTCGTGGCCGAAGGCGGCGAGGCCGATGTCGAGCACGCCGTGGCAGCCGCACGCCGCGCGTTCGAAGGTCCGTGGCGCACGATACGCGCCTCCGAGCGCGGCCAGATCCTGCTGCGTTGGGCGGACCTGCTCAAGCAGCACTCGGAAGAGATCATCGAGCTCGAATCGATCGATGCCGGCAAGCCGATCTCCGCGACGATGCGCCAGGACTTTCCGGCTGCCGTCGACACGCTGACCTACTATGCCGGCTGGGCCGACAAGATCAGCGGCGACGTCGTACCGGTACGTGACGATGCCCTGACCTACACCGTGCGCGAGCCGGTCGGCGTGGTCGCGGCAATCGTGCCGTGGAATTTTCCGCTGATGATCGGCATGTGGAAGCTCGCACCGGCGCTGGCCTGCGGCTGCACCATCGTGATGAAGCCGGCCGAGCTGACCTCACTTTCGGCGCTGCGCATCGCCGAGCTTGCACTCGAAGCTGGCCTGCCGGCGGGCGTCTTCAACGTCGTCACCGGTCCGGGCCGGGTCGTCGGCGACGCGCTGGTCAATCACCCTGATGTGGACAAGGTCACCTTCACCGGCTCGCCCGGCGTCGGCCGTGGAATCATGAAGGGCGCCGCCAGCAACTTCAAGCGCGTCTCGCTCGAGCTCGGCGGCAAGTCGGCGAACGTCATCTTTGACGATGCCGATCTCGAAGCGGCCTCCAAGGCTGCGGCCTCAGGCATCTTCTTCAATGCCGGCCAGGTGTGCTCGGCCGGCTCCCGCGTGCTGGTGCAGGAGAAGGCCTATGACGAAGTCGTGGAGCGGCTGGCTGCGCGCGCAAAGTCGCTCAGGATCGGCGATCCGCTCGATCGCAAGACGGCGCTCGGACCTGTGATCTCCGAGAAGCAGATGAAGTCGATCCTCGACTATGTCGACATCGGCCAAAAGGAGGGCGCGACCCTCGTCACCGGTGGCGAGAAAGTTGGAGATCGCGGCTATTTCATCAGCCCCGCGGTGTTCGCAGGCGTCGCGCACGAGATGCGGATCTCGCAGGAGGAAATCTTCGGCCCCGTCGTCAGCGTCATCAAGTTCAAGGACGAGGCGGATGCTTTACGGATCGCCAACGGCACGGCCTACAGCCTCGCCGCCGGTGTCTGGAGCCGCGACATCGGCAAGCTCCAGCGCTTCGCCAAGCGGGCGCGCGCGGGCACGGTCTGGATGAACACCTATGGCTACACCGACGTGCGCCTGCCCTGGGGTGGCGAGCGCGACTCCGGCCTCGGCCGTGAGCATGGCACCGCCGCGCTCGACAATTTCACCGAGCCGAAGGCTGTCTGGATGAATCTGGCCGTCTGATTAACCTCCCGATCGGCCAATCCTGGGCCCGCCTGATCATCCGGTCAGGCGGGCTCCTTTTTCGACATCGATAAAATTGTCTGCATTCCGCTCAGTGGCGGAAAACCCTGCGGACAAGAAGGCTGCTGCCTTAAACCTCCGCTTTGGAACCGGCGTGCATCCTGCCTGCAAAAGGTTGGGGCATCGGCATGTCTGTTTTCAGGGAGATCGTTGCGGCGGTTGCGGGAGTCTACGCGCTCCTGTTCGTCTGCGACGCATTGTTCGGCGTCGGCGAGGCGCGTTTCGACGACGCCTATTACAGCGCCAGCTTCTACGCGCCGCGGCCGAAGGAATTCCGCTTCGCCAGCGACACGCCGCCGGCGGTCCGCGTCAGCGAGGCCTTCGCGCAGTTTGCGCCGGGCGAAGCCAAGCCGAACCGACGGTACTCGTCTCTGACGACGATCATCCGCTAACGCACCACTCCCCCTGGATCCATTCCGCCACGCCGCGCCACAGCGTGTCGCTGTGCTCGGGGCGGAAGAAGCCGAAATGGCCGATCGCCTTGGCGCCGACGTCGGACGGCTTGACCGTCAGCACCTCCGGCTTGATCGCGGAGAAGCCGCTCGCGAGCAGCTCGACCGCGGCCCGCGTCGCCCAGGGATCGTCGGAGAAGCAGAGCGCGCGCAGCTCGCCCTTGAACTTTGCGAAGTTCTCCAGCGCCGGCAATTTGGAGTCGAACAGATAGCGCGGGCTTGAGACCCAGTCGGCCCATTGCAGGAAGACGCCCTTGGGCAGATCCTCGCCGATGCCGGCCCAGGCCGGCGCGTAGCCGAGCGCGTGGACGAGCGGCACACCGACGAAATTCATGAAGGCGTAGACGCGATATTTTTCCGGCGACGCCATCAGCCGCCAGGTCGCGGCCTGCGAGGCCACGAAGGCGGCGCGTGAAATGTCGCCGTTGTTTTCGATCAGTCCCAGCGCCTGGCCGCCGAAGGAGTGGCCGACATAGGCGAGCGGCAGGGTGGTGTAGCGCTCGCGCATCCAGCGCACCGCGGCGGTGACGTCCTGCGCGGCCCAGTCGGACATCGAGGCCCTGAATCCGACCAGCGATTTCGGCTGGTTGTAGCCGACCATCGCCGGCCGCCGGGAATCGCCGATGCCGCGATAATCGTAGGTCAGGACCGCGCAGCCGCGATGGGCGAGGTAGGAGGCAAAGCCGCGATAGATTTTTCGAGGGACGGCGGTGGCGGAGTTGATCAGCACGGCATGCCGTTTGGTGCCGCGCGGCAGGAACAGGGTGCCGGCCAGCGGATACCCGTCCGTCGCCGGGAAGGTGATCTCGTCGATGAAAACGTCGTCGCGCGCCGCGTCCATGGGCAGCCGATGTCCTGCCGGTTTCCTTGCCGGCCCTCAGCAAATGCGAATTCGGCTTTCCCCGCAAGGGTTTGCAGTGCGAAATGGATTTACAACTGGCGGCGGGGGACCGGGCTGTGTATAAGGCGGCCCTCGCAACCCACAGATCAGGTTGTGCTTTTTTACTTCACGGAGAGATTGCGATGTCCGAGCGGTGGACGCCCGAGTCCTGGCGCAGCAAGCCGGTGCTACAGGTGCCCGATTATCCCGACGCCAAGGCCTTGGCCGACGTCGAGGCGCAGCTTGCGACCTTTCCGCCGCTGGTGTTCGCGGGCGAGGCGCGCAATCTGAAGAAGTCGCTGGCCCGCGTTGCGACCGGCGAGGCCTTTCTGCTCCAGGGCGGCGATTGCGCCGAGAGCTTTGCCGAGCACGGCGCCAACAACATCCGCGATTTCTTCCGCGTGCTGCTCCAGATGGCGGTGGTACTGACCTATGCCGGCGCGGTGCCGGTGGTGAAGGTTGGCCGCATTGCCGGCCAGTTCGCAAAACCGCGGTCGTCGCCGACCGAGAAGATGAACGGCGTCGAGCTGCCGAGCTATCGCGGCGACATCGTCAACGACATTGCCTTCACCAAGGAAGCGCGCGTGCCGGACCCGCAGCGCCAGCTGATGGCCTACCGCCAGTCGGCAGCGACGCTGAACCTGCTCCGTGCGTTCGCGACAGGTGGTTACGCCAATCTCGGCAGCGTGCATGAGTGGATGCTCGGCTTCCTCAAGGATAGCCCGCAGTCCCGCCGCTATAAGGAGCTGGCCGACCGCATCTCGGACGCGCTCAATTTCATGCGCGCCTGTGGCCTCGATCTCGAGGCCCATCCCGAGCTGCGCTCCACCGATTTCTACACCAGCCACGAGGCACTGCTGCTCGGCTACGAGCAGGCCATGACCCGCGTCGATTCCACCACCGGCGACTGGTACGCGACCTCGGGCCACATGATCTGGATCGGCGACCGCACCCGCCAGCTCGATCACGGCCATGTCGAATATTTCCGCGGCATCAAGAACCCGATCGGCCTGAAGTGCGGCCCGTCGCTCAAGCCCGACGAGCTCTTGAAGCTGATCGACGTGCTCAACCCCGACAACGAGCCGGGCCGGCTTACGCTGATCAACCGCTTCGGCTCCGACAAGGTCGCCGACCATCTGCCGGGACTGATCCGCGCGGTGAAGCGCGAGGGCAGGGTTGTGGTCTGGTCGTGCGATCCCATGCACGGCAACACCATCACCTCGACGTCGGGCTACAAGACGCGCCCGTTCGACCGCGTCCTGTCGGAGGTGAAGTCGTTCTTCACCATCCACGCGGCGGAAGGCACCCACGCCGGCGGCGTGCATCTGGAGATGACCGGCCAGGACGTCACCGAGTGCATCGGCGGCGCCCGCGCGATCACCGACGAGGATCTCAACGACCGCTACCACACGGTCTGCGATCCCCGCCTCAATGCCGAGCAATCGATCGACATGGCTTTCCTGATCGCGGAGCTCCTCAAGCAGGAACGCGCCGGCAAGGCCAGGCCGATGCCGGTCGCCGCGGGGCTCTAACACCTTGCTGCGGATCTGGAAGGCGACGATCAATTCACGCAACGGTCTGGCCTTCGCGTTCCGGTCGGAGCAGGCCGTTCGCGAGGAGATTTTTGCGCTCATCCTGTCGGTGCCGCTGGCGTGGTTCGTCGCCGCGACGGCGCTGCGGGCGGTCGAGCTGGTCTGTTCGGTTGCGTTCGTGCTGACGGTCGAGCTGCTCAACACCGCGATCGAGAAGCTTGCCGACCGGCTGACGATGGATCACGACAAGCAGATCGGCCGGGTCAAGGACATGGGCTCGGCCGCGGTCGGCGTTGCGCTGCTGATGGCCGGCGCGTTCTGGATCATCGCCATCGTCGAGCGGTTGGGGTTCCTCTGAAGCGGAGTGCGGCGGCCATGACCGAACGTCTCAACGTATTCGCGGTCACGCTCGCCCAGCTCAATCCGACCATGGGCGACATCGAAGGCAATGCCGCGAAGGTTCGTGCCGCGCGCGCGCAAGCCAGGTCCGATGGCGCCGATCTCGTGCTGTTTCCGGAATTGTTCATCGCGGGCTATCCGCCGGAAGATCTGGTGCAGAAGCCGGCGTTCCAGGACGCCTGCCGTGCCGCGATCGAGGCGCTCGCGCGCGAGACCGCCGATGGCGGCCCGGCGCTGCTGGTCGGCACGCCCTGGGTCGAGGACGGCAGGCTCCATAATGCCTGCGCGCTGCTCGATGGCGGAAAAATCGCCGCCCTGCGCTTCAAGTGCAACCTGCCGAATTACGGCGTGTTCGACGAGAAGCGGCTGTTTTCGCGCGGCCCTGCCGCAGGTCCCGTGACCGTGCGCGGCGTGCGCATCGGCGTGCCGATCTGCGAGGATATCTGGCTGGAGGAGTCCGAGGATTACGAGA
Source organism: Bradyrhizobium japonicum USDA 6 (assembly GCF_000284375.1). Taxonomy (NCBI): domain Bacteria; kingdom Pseudomonadati; phylum Pseudomonadota; class Alphaproteobacteria; order Hyphomicrobiales; family Nitrobacteraceae; genus Bradyrhizobium; species Bradyrhizobium japonicum. The sequence continues at coordinate 6,147,501 of NC_017249.1, read as the reverse complement.
ACGTGGTCGAGACGCTGGCCGAGACCGGCGCCGAGATCCTCCTGGTGCCGAACGGCTCGCCCTATGCTCGCGACAAGAGTGACGTGCGCCTGTCGGTCGCCGTGGCGCGCGTCACCGAGAGCGGGCTGCCGCTGGTCTATCTCAACCAGGTTTGCGGCCAGGACGAACTGGTGTTCGACGGCGCGTCCTTTGCGCTCAATGGCGATTTCTCGCTCGCGGCGCAATTGCCGGCCTTCGAGGAGAGCGTCACCACATTGCGCTTCACGAGGAACGGCGACGACTGGCGCTGCGCCGGGCCGCTTGCCGCGCAGCCCGAGGGCGACCACGCCGACTACGCGGCCTGCGTGCTGGGCTTGCGCGACTATGTCGCCAAGAACGGATTTCCCGGCGTTCTGCTCGGCATTTCCGGCGGCATCGACTCCGCTCTCTGCGCGGCGATCGCGGTCGATGCGCTCGGTGCCGACCAGGTGCATGGCGTGATGCTGCCCTATCGCTACACCGCGGCGAGCTCGATCGCGGACGCGGGCGAACTCGCCGGGCATCTCGGAATTCGCTACGAGGTGCTGCCGATCGCTGAAGCCGTGACCGGCTTCGAGACCATCCTGTCCGGCATCTTCAAGAATCTGCCGCCCGATATCACCGAGGAAAACCTGCAGGCCCGCACCCGCGGCACGCTGCTGATGGCGATCTCCAACAAGACCGGGCTGATGGTGGTGACGACCGGCAACAAGTCGGAAATGTCGGTCGGCTACGCCACGCTCTATGGCGACATGAACGGCGGCTTCAATCCGATCAAGGATATCTACAAGACGCAGGTGTTTCGGCTGGCCGCGCTGCGCAACCACTGGAAGCCCGACGGCGCGCTCGGGCCTGCGGGCGAGGTCATTCCGCCCGATATCATCACGCGCCCGCCGACGGCGGAGCTGCGCGAGAACCAGACCGACCAGGACTCGCTGCCGCCTTATGACGTGCTCGATGCCATCCTGGAGCGTCTGATCGAGCGCGAGGAGCCGCTCGACAAGATCATCGCCGCCGGCTTCGACCGCGAGACGGTCACCCGCATCGATCATCTGCTCAACGTCGCCGAATACAAGCGCCGCCAGGCCGCGCCGGGCGTGAAGGTGACGGCCAGGAATTTCGGTCGCGACCGCCGCTATCCCATTACCAACCGCTTTCGCGACAAGGGCGAGCCGTTGCCTGCGGCGGACGAGACGCTGGTCTCGCGCGGCAGCAAGGCGTCGATCGACGCGTTCGAGGGCTAGCACCGGAGAGAGGCGGACGGTCGCGCCACACGTCTATCTGTCATCATCCGCTAAGGCGGATGATCCAGTACTCCATGGCGGGCATTGTAGGAACCGACTGCTGACACGGGTTACTGGATGCCCCGCCTTCGCGGGGCATGACATCGAGCGATGTGCGAATTCAGCTTGCTGCTACGACGGCACTGCGAAGAACATCACGCGAAGCAAGTGCGTGTATTCGGATTCGAGCACCATGATGGTCACAAACACCATGACCGCGATCGGTGGCAGCAGGATCGCATAGGCGAGGGCGAGCCGCTCCCAGGCCATGTGCATGAAGACGGCGACGATCAGGCCGGCCTTCAACACCATGAACACCAGGATCAGCGACCACCTGAGGTAGCCGTGGAGGCCAAAGTAGTCGACGAGGTAGGAGCACGTGCTGAGGACGAACAGCCAGCCCCAGACCACGAGGTAGAGCCTGATCGGGTGCTGTTGCCCCTTGGCGTGCACGGCTGCTGTTGCGACTGCGCCGTGCGCCGGAGCGTGGAGCTGGCCTTCCATGTGTACCGTCGCGTTTGTCATGCGCCGACCTCACCAAAGATAGAACAATGCAAAGATGAACACCCACACGAGATCGACGAAGTGCCAGTACAGGCCCATGATCTCGACGATCTCGTAATAGCCCTTGCGGCTCGTGAAGAAGCCGCGCCTCTCGACGTCGAAGTCGCCGCGCAAGACCTTCCGCGCAATGGCGATCAGGAAGATCACGCCGATCGTCACGTGGGTGCCGTGGAAGCCGGTGATCATGAAGAAGCTTGCACCGAACTGCGGTGCACCCCATGGATTGCCCCAGGGCCGGACGCCCTCCATGATCAGCTTGGTCCATTCGAAGGCCTGCATTCCGACGAAGGTTGCGCCGAAGGCCGCCGTGACCAGCATCAAGGCCGCGGTTCTGGCGCGATCGCGCCGGTAGCCGAAATTGACGGCCATCGCCATCGTGCCGCTGCTGCTGATCAGGATAAAGGTCATGATGGCGATCAGGATCAGGGGGATGTGGTTGCCCCCGATATTGAGCGCGAAGACCTCGCTGGGGTTCGGCCACGGCACGGTCGTGGACATGCGCGCCGTCATGTAGGAGAGCAGGAAGCAACTGAAGATGAAGGTGTCGCTGAGGAGGAAGATCCACATCATGGCCTTGCCCCAGGACACATTCTTGAAGGCGCGCTGATCGGACGCCCAGTCGGCGGCGATGCCGCGCCAGCCTTCGAGCCGCGCAGGAGATTGGCCCGAATGTGTCAGTACGGTCTCAGCCATCTGGTCTCGCCTCCCTAGCTCAGCAATTGACGGCAGATGTTGACGAAATCGTCGGTCCAGCCCGTGAGAAGACCGAGCAGGACAAGCCAGACCAGCAGCAGGAAGTGCCAGTAGATGGTGCACAGCTCCACGCTCAAGCGCATGTCGGCGATCTCGGCGCCGCGCCACACCTTGGCCGAGGTTCGCCCGAGGGCGACCAGGCCACCCGTCAGATGCAGCCCGTGCACCGCGGTCAACAGGTAGAAGAAGGAATTCGCCGGATTGGACGCCACGAAATATCCGGCAGCCCCGAGCCGCTGCCAGGCCAAGAGCTGTCCGGCGAGGAAGATCACGGCAGATGCTCCGCCGGCGAGCAGACCGATCTTGACGCTCTCGGTATCATGTCGCCCGGCAGCCACGTACGACCATTGCAGCGCGACACTGCTCAGGACCAGGACGCCCGTGTTGACCCACAGCAGCCGCGGGACCGGTAGCGGCCGCCAGTCCACCACGCTCATGCGCATCGAGTAGGCGCTGATGAAGAGGACGAATAGTGCGCTGGCGACGGCGAGAAACACGCCAAGTCCGACCTTCGCTGCCGGCCAGGTCACGCTATCGCCGCCGGGGAAGTCACCGACCGAGCCTTCCTCCAGCCAGGGCTTGGCCGTCAGCCGCTGATGCGACAGCCACCATCCGGCGATCACCGCAAGCGCAGCCAGGAACAGGATGATGGCGCTCACGAAGCAGCTCCATGAACGAACTGCGTCGCGCGTGGCGGCTGGTTCTGTGGAATGAAGTCCTCGGCAGCGCCGGGCACACTGTAGTCATAGGCCCAGCGGTAGACGACCGGGAGCTCCTTGCCCCAGTTGCCGTGTCCGGGGGGTGTCTCCGGCGTCTGCCACTCCAGCGTCGTCGCCCGCCACGGATTGCCGCCTGAGGCCTCACCCTTGAACAGGCTCCAGGCAAGATTGAACAGGAACACCATCTGGCTGAAGCCGACGGCCAAGGCCACCACGGAGATGAAGGCATTCAGTGAATGGGCCGAGGACGGGATGAACGCCGTGTCGCCGAGTTCGAAATACCGGCGCGGGACCCCGAGCAGTCCAAGATAGTGCATGGGGAAGAAGATCAGGTAGGCGCCGAGGAAGGTGACCCAGAAGTGAAACTTGCCGAGGACGTCGTTCAGCATCCGTCCCGTGACCTTGGGGTACCAATGATAGATCGCGCCCAGCACGACCATGATCGGTGCCACGCCCATCACCATGTGGAAATGCGCGACCACGAACATGGTATCCGAGAGGGGCACGTCCACGACGACGTTGCCGAGGAAGAGGCCGGTGAGGCCGCCATTCACGAAGGTGATGATGAAGCCGAGGGCGAACAGCATCGGCACCCTGAGATGAATGTCGCCGCGCCACAGCGTCAGCACCCAGTTGTAGACCTTGATCGCCGTGGGGATGGCGATGATGAGCGTCGTGGTGGCGAAGAAGTACCCGAATTGCGGGAACATGCCGCTCACATACATGTGGTGGGCCCACACGACGAAGCTGAGCGCACCAATCCCCACGATCGCCCAGACCATCATGCGATAACCGAAGATGTTCTTGCGCGCATGCGTGCTGATCAGATCGGAGACGATGCCGAAGGCGGGCAGGGCGACGATGTAGACCTCGGGGTGGCCGAAGAACCAGAACAGGTGCTGGAAGAGCAGCGGGCTGCCGCCGCCATATTTCGACAGCTGTCCCATCTCAACGAGGGAGGGCATGAAGAAGCTGGTTCCCAGGAGACGGTCGAGCAGCAGCATGACCGAGGCAACGAAGAGCGCGGGGAATGCCAGCAACGCCATGACGGTCGCCGTGAAAATGCCCCACACCGTCAGGGGCAGGCGCATCAACGTCATGCCGCGGGTGCGCGCTTGCAGCACCGTGACCACATAATTCAAGCCGCCCATGGTGAAGCCGATGATGAACAGGATCAGGGACGACATCATGAGAATGATGCCCCAATCCTGCCCCGGCGTTCCGGAGAGGATTGCTTGCGGCGGGTAGAGCGTCCAGCCGGCGCCGGTGGGGCCGCCGGGCACGAAGAATGTCGAGGCCAGCACCAGGACTGCGAGCAGGTAGACCCAGTAGCTCAGCATGTTCACATAGGGGAAGACCATGTCCCGGGCGCCGACCATCAGCGGGATCAGGTAGTTGCCGAAGCCGCCGAGGAACAATGCGGTGAGCAGATAGATCACCATGATCATGCCGTGCATGGTGATGAACTGGAGGTACTGGTTGGCATCGATGAAAGAGAAGGTGCCGGGGAATCCCAGTTGCAGGCGCATCAGCCACGACAGCACCAGGGCTACCAGCCCGATGGCCGAGGCCGTCAGCGAATACTGAATGGCGATCACCTTGGCGTCCTGCGAGAAGACATACCGTGTCCACCAGCTCCTTGGATGATAGAGCTCGACATCAGGCACTTCGGCAGGCGGGATGCCTGCGATCCCTTCATATGGAATATCGACCATAGAAACCTCCTCGGTCGTTTCCATCGGGGGTGAGGCGTTGGCCTCGTGCACCCGATCCATCTTCGCGGCGGCAGCCTGCTACCTGCCACCGGATTGGTACGTCGCCCTCACGACAGCTCTTGCCGGCGACAATTCGGCAAACGTCTTTTGTTGCTCCAGCCAGGCGTGATATTCACGCTCTTCGTCGACGATGACCTTGGCCCGCATCTGATAATGAGCAGCGCCACAGAGCTCCGCACATAGAACATCGAACGTTCCGGTTCGGATCGGCGTTATCCAGAAATAGGTCACCATGCCAGGGACCATGTCCATCTTGGCGCGGAATTCGGGCACGTAGAAATCGTGCAGGACATCAACCGAGCGGAGGAGAACCTTGACCGGCTTGCCCATCTGAAGGTGCAGGTCGCCGTTCTCGATCACGACGTCGTCCTGGGCGTGCGGGTCGTCACGATTGAGTCCCATCGGATTGTCGGAAGCGATGTTGCGGACATCGGATGTGCCCAGCCGCCCATCCTTGCCCGGAAGGCGGAAGCTCCATTGCCATTGCTGGCCCATGACCTCGACCTCGGTGGCATCCGCAGGCACCGTCACGAACTGGTGCCAGACCACGAGGCCAGGCGCCAGCATGGCCGCGACGCCGACGCCGGTCCCGACGCTCAGCCACCATTCAAGCCTTTTGTTTTCCGGATTGTAGTCGGCCCGTCTTCCCTCCTTGTGGTGGAAGCGGAAGACGCAATAGGCCATGAAGGCGATGACCGCGACGAAAACGAAGCCCGTGATCCAGAACGTGATGTTGATGGTGTGGTCGATATAGGCCCAGTTCGTGGCGATCGGCGTCCACCACCACGGGCTGTAGAGGTGAAACAGCACCGAGCCGATCGCGACCAGAAGCAGTATCAGTGCGACAACCATCCTGATCCATCCTTGCCATCGAAGGCTACGGATACGAATCCAGGGCGGAGCTCATGTCTGTCGCGATGGCTGGCCTTTCTTGGCTGGTATCTATGCCATCGCCGGCCTGTTGCCTCGCCCATTCAACCGGTCGCGATATTCAAGAGGAAGACCGCGACCGCTGGGGGCGTCCAGGCATTTAAAATGATCTCCCGCGAACCCGGCGTCAATAGCATGTCAACAGGCTTACGCGGCGCGGGCGATCGATGTTGCCCTGCGAGCTGGCGAGCCTCGGTCGCATTCTCGATGTGATGCATCGCACAAAATATGCGACGCACAATTCACCCAGCCGGGAGCGCTGGTCATTCCAGATCGCGCGCGCTAAGCTCGGGGCGCAGGTCGCGACGGGTTTCGTCCGGCTAAGCTCCTTCCTCGTTGAGCCTGGAACTGCCGTACTCGGCTCGATCGCGTCTCCCGCACATAAGGGCGGATACGCGCGGCCGGAGAGCGCGCCGTTTGCCGCTGCGACTTTCAGCAGAGGAGGGTGTGTCCATGGCCACTCTTTATTCCGACAACATCGTAAAGCGGCACCTGTTCGGCGAAGCGGCCTCCTACCCCATTCGCAAGATCAGCTTGTCCGACCTGACCGAGGCCCTACGCCTGGGTTGGGAGGATTTCCAGGCGATGCCGAGCCACGCGATCGTCGTGTGCGTGATTTATCCCGTTCTCGGTCTCGTCCTGTTCAGGATGGTTCTCGGCTATTCGGTGCTGCCGCTGCTGTTTCCGCTGGCTGCCGGCTTTGCCTTGATCGGCCCCTTTGCCGCGATCGGTCTCTACGAACTCAGCCGGCGTCGCGAGCGCGGCGAGGAGGTCGATGCATGGGATGCGATCAAGGTGCTGCGCGCGCCGTCGTTCGGCGCCATGGTCGAGCTCGGCGTGCTCCTGCTGGTCCTGTTCGGGGCCTGGATCGGTGTCGCGAACGCAATCTATGTCACGATCTTCGGTCACGCGGCGGCCGCAAGCATTCCCGACTTCGCAACGCGCGTGCTGACGACGCCGGAAGGCTGGTCGCTCATCATCGTCGGCTGCGGTGTCGGCTTCCTGTTTGCGGTCGTGGCCTTGTGCGTCAGCGTCGTATCGTTTCCGTTGATGCTCGACCGGCATGCGACCGCGATCGACGCGATCCGCACGTCGCTCCGCGCGGTGGCGGCGAATCCGGTTGCGATGGCCGGATGGGGCGTCATCGTCGCGGCACTGCTCGTGATCGGCTCGTTGCCGTTCTTCGTCGGTCTCGCTGTCGTCCTGCCAGTGCTCGGTCACGCCACCTGGCACCTCTATCGGCGGGTGGTCGAGCCGAATCCGAATCCACCGGACGAGCCGCCGCCGCCCCCGAAGGGAAAGCGCTACGCAGCGGACTTTCCGGCCAATCTCTTCCCGTGGAGCCGCGAGGGTGAGCATTAACCGCGAAACGGCCGCGCCTGGCGGCCGCCTTCGCATGACGGGTTAGGGCCTATTTCTGCTGCTGCGGCAGGAACGTCGGGCCGACCGAGCGGATCGGCTTGTTCTCCGACGAATTGGCGGCGGTGCCGGTCTCCGCAGGCGCGGCCGCAGCCGGTGCGCTGGCCGTCGTCGGCGCGGGGGCCGCGCCCTTCTTGGCATTGGCAGGCGTGCCCTTGTTGAGCCGCTGTTGCTGCATCTTCTTGGCGCTCTCCTCGGTGACGATGATGTCACCCTGCTGCTCGGCCGCCGCCTTGTCGTCGGCGGATTTCAGCGCGTCGGCCCAGGTCTGGCCCGCGGCCTTGCAGGAGCAGGACGGGTTGAACTCGCTGCGGAATTTGAACGCGGTCGGCAGCGCCGTGTAGGGCTGGCCGCTGATGGAGACCGCGGAGTTCATGTCCTCGCCGGGATTGCGGTGGGTGTAGAGCACGGCTTCCGCGGCCGGGCACAGCGCCTTGCAGGTTTTCTCGTCGTCGGGGAAGCGGGCCGGCACGGTGGCAAACGAAACCGGGAAATAGGCGCCGTCGCAGGTGCGCACGCACACGGTGCGGTAGGTGCCGGATTGCGGCCCGAGATCGGCGGGCGGCACGCCTTGCGGATTGTTGGGGTTGTTGGGGGCGTTGCCGCCGAACAGATTGTTCAGGAAGTTGCCGCCGCCTTGCGATTGCGCGGCGTTGGCATATTGCGGGCCGCAATTGTTCTGCGCCAGCGCCGCCAGCACCGAGCGGCGCTGGTTGTCCCGCTCCGGGCTGAAGCCGCCGGGACCGCCGCCGCGCAGGCGTTCGAGATTGCCGGTGATCTGGTCCAGATTGGCGCGCATCTGCTGGATCTGGGTGTTGACCGGGCCGCATTGCGCCGACTGGCCATTGAACAGCGAGAAGAAGCCGGAGGAATCGCAGCCCATGCGCTTGGCCTGCATGGTGACCCGGTCGAGCTCGGCCTGCTGCTTGGCTTGGGAATCCTGATAGCGGCGGATCTGGTCTTCGCGCGCGGGGTCGCCACCGCCGCCGCCACGATCGAGCGCGGCGAGCTGGCCTTCCAGCCGCACGCACATCGGATTTGGTCCAAGCCCGTTCTGGCCGGGCTGAGGCGGCGGGCCGGGCGGGCCGGCTTGCGCGAAAGCGCCGTTGGCGAGCACGACCGTGCTCAGAAGCACGGTGCAGGCAAGGATGGAGCGAGCACGGGAGAGAGACAAAAATTCAGGCATATCCGCCATTCTAGCGAGGTCACGGCCCAGCATGATTTTGGGGGCCGACGCGCGCCCTCCAATAGCCGCTTCCTGCGGCATCGTCACGTCGTTTCAGGGGCCGAAAACTGGTCCTAAGGTCCGCCAGCTCCGAGGGAATTCAGCGCTGGCAGGTGATTGCGACATATTCGTCGCAGTGGCCATGGGAGCAGTTTGCGCCGGTTTTGGGGACAGAGCCGGTAATTTCGTCGGGATCGACCCGGCGATAGGCCGAGGCCTGGGCAAAATCGCGTGACTGGCAATAGGTGCGCGCGACCTGTGCGCCGCATTTCTCACCCCTGGCGAGGCACTGGTCGACACCGTAGCCGTCCGCGTGGTTGGCGATGATGAAGACGCGGGTCTCGGCGAATGCGCTGGATGCCGCGATGATGGAGGCACAAGAGACGAGCGCGAGCAGGGATCGCATGGGTGCACCGGGGCTTTAGGGAACCGCCGGGTTCCAAGTAAACTCAAAAGGTTAAGGATGATGAACCATCAAGGCGGGGCGGCCGCGCTTTGCGGAGATAAAGCGGCGTTTTCGCGGCTCTCTTGACGCGGGGGCGCCTGATAGCCCATATGTGGCCGCATGTACGGTCTCCTCGCCATTTGTGGCATTTGCCGCGAGATTACGAGCTAGCGATTCGCTGGCTGGAGCCGTCTTTTCTCAAAAGCATTGAGAGCACTGGACGCCCGGCCAACAGCCGACGGGTATCCATATGGAATTGCGCCTTTACGATACGCTGAGCCGGGACAAGCGCACCTTCGTGCCGCTCGATGCAAAGAACGTCCGCATGTATGTCTGCGGACCGACCGTCTACGACTTCGCCCATATCGGCAATGCGCGGCCGGTGATCGTGTTCGACGTGCTGTTTCGGCTGCTGCGCCATCTCTATGGCGAGGCGCACGTGACCTATGTCCGCAACATCACCGACGTCGACGACAAGATCAACGACCGCGCCGCGCGCGACTTTCCAGGGCTCCCGCTCAACGAGGCGATCCGCAAGGTCACCGAGCAGACCGGCAAGCAGTTTCACGCCGACGTCGACGCGCTCGGGGCGCTTCGGCCGAGCGTCGAGCCGCGCGCGACCGAGCATATCGGCGAGATGCGCGAGATCATCGAAAGGCTCATCAAGGGCGGCTTTGCCTATGCTGCCGAGGACCATGTGCTGTTCTCGCCGCAGGCGATGAACGCGGCCAATTCCGGCCTGCCGCGCTATGGCGCGCTGTCCAATCGCTCGCTGGACGAGATGGTCGCCGGCGCCCGCGTCGACGTCGCGCCCTACAAGAAGGGCAATACCGACTTCGTGCTGTGGAAGCCATCCAAGCCGGGCGAGCCGTCATGGCCGTCGCCGGCCGGGATCACCGCGCAGGGACGCCCGGGCTGGCACATCGAGTGCTCGGCCATGGCCTGGAAGCATCTCGGCGAGTATTTCGACATCCACGGCGGCGGTATCGACCTCGTGTTTCCGCATCACGAGAACGAGGTCGCGCAAACCTGCTGCGCCTTCCACCAGCAGCGCATGGCGAACTACTGGATGCACAACGGCTTCCTCCAGGTCGAGAGTGAGAAGATGTCGAAGTCGCTCGGCAACTTCGTCACCATCCACGAGCTGCTCGCGGACTGGCCGGGGGAGGTGCTGCGCCTGAACATGCTGAAGACGCATTACCGCTCGCCGATCGACTGGACCCTGAAGTCGCTCGAGGAGAGCGCCAGGACGCTCGACGACTGGTATCGGGTCGCGGCCGATGCCAAGCCCGGCCAGCCGGCCGCGTCCGTGGTCGAGCCGCTGCTCGACGACCTCAACACGCCGCTGGCGATCGCGGCGCTGCATGGCCTGCGTGGCAGCGACGTGAGCGCGCTGGCGGGCTCGTTGCGCCTGCTCGGCTTCCTCTCCGAAAGCGCCGCGCAGTGGGAAGGGCGCAAGCAGCAGGCCAGCGGGGTCGATGCCGGGGAAGTCGAACGCCTGATCTCGGAGCGGACGGCCGCCCGTAGCCGCAAGGACTTCAAAGAATCCGACCGCATTCGCGATCTGCTTGCCGCGATGGGCGTTGCGATCAAGGACTCCAAGGACGGGACGACCTGGGAGGTCGCGCGATGAAGCGGCCCGACGCGCCTTTCCCGCGGCACTGGCTCTATTACATCGCGCTGAAGATCCTGCTGCTCGCGGCCGCCGTGGCGCTGGCGCTGAAACTCTATGGGATGTGGTGAAGACGATGGGACAGACTTTGCCAAAACCCGGCTTGCGGCCGTTCCTGCCTGATGACGTGCCGGTCCTCGCCGCGATCTTCGCGGCAAGCATCGAGGAGCTGACCGGCGAAGACTACAACGAGGCGCAGCAGCAGGCCTGGATGGAGGCGGCGGAAACCGAGGAGTTCGGCAAGCGGCTCGCGGCCGACCTGACGCTGGTCGCGACGCTGGAGGGCTCGGCCGTCGGCTTCGCCTCGCTGCGCGGGGCCGATCACATCCGCATGCTCTATGTGCATCCCGCCGTGACCGGTCAGGGCATCGGGACCATGCTGGTGGACGCGCTGGAGAAGCTCGCCGGCGGCCGCGGCGCGACCAGCCTGTCGGTCGATGCCAGCGACACCGCGCAAAACTTCTTCGCCAAGCGCGGCTACGTCGCCGTGCAGCGCAACAGCATCACCATCAACGACGAGTGGCTCGCCAACACCACGATGAAGAAGACGCTCGGAGCCGCGCAATGAGCAAGGAGCGTCTCTATCTGTTCGACACCACGCTGCGCGACGGGGCGCAGACCAACGGCGTCGATTTCACCCTGACCGACAAGCAGGTCATCGCGGCGATGCTCGACGATCTCGGCATCGACTATGTCGAGGGCGGCTATCCCGGCGCCAATCCGACCGACACCGAGTTCTTCGGCACCAAGCCCAAGCTCAAGCATGCGCGCTTCACGGCCTTCGGCATGACGCGCCGGGCAGGGCGCTCGGTCTCCAACGATCCCGGGGTGGCCGGGCTCCTGGAAGCGAAGGCCGATGCGATCTGCTTCGTGGCGAAGTCATCAGCCTATCAGGTGCGCGTCGCGCTGGAGACGACGAGGGAAGAAAATCTGGCGTCGATCCGCGACAGCGTCGTGGCGGCGAAGGCCGCGGGCCGCGAGGTCATGCTCGACTGCGAGCACTTCTTCGACGGCTACAAGGAGGATTCAACCTTCGCGCTCGCCTGCGCCAAGGCCGCCTATGAGGCCGGCGCGCGCTGGGTGGTGCTGTGCGACACCAACGGCGGCACCATGCCGAACGAGATCGAAGCCATCGTCACCGAGGTGACGAAGCACATCCCGGGCGACCATGTCGGCATCCATGCCCATAACGACACCGAGCAGGCCGTGGCCAATTCGCTCGCCGCGGTGCGCGCCGGCGCGCGGCAGATCCAGGGCACCTTGAACGGCCTTGGCGAGCGCTGCGGCAACGCCAATCTGTGCTCGCTGATCCCGACGCTGAAGCTCAAGAAGGAGTTTTCCGACGCCTTCGAGATCAGCGTCACGCCCGAAAAGCTCGCTACTCTCGTCAAGGTTTCGCGCACGCTCGACGACATGCTCAACCGCGTGCCGAACCGGCATGCGGCCTATGTCGGCGAGAGTGCTTTCGTCACCAAGACCGGCATTCATGCTTCCGCCGTGCTGAAGGATCCGCAGACGTATGAGCACGTGCTGCCCGAGTTGGTGGGCAATCACCGCAAGGTGCTGGTGTCCGACCAGGCCGGACGCTCCAACGTCATCGCGGAGCTGGACCGGGCTGGCATCGCCTACGAGAAGAGCGACCCCAAGCTGACGCGGCTGGTCGAAGAATTGAAAGAGCGTGAGGCGGCCGGCTACGCCTATGAATCCGCCAACGCCTCGTTCGATCTCTTGGCGCGGCGCACGCTCGGCAAGGTGCCGCATTATTTCGAGGTCGAGCAGTTCGACGTCAATGTCGAGCAGCGCTACAATTCGCACGGCGAGCGCGTCACCGTCGCGCTTGCAGTGGTCAAGGTCGACGTCGCCGGCGAGCGTTTGATCTCGGCCGCCGAAGGCAACGGCCCCGTCAACGCGCTCGACGTCGCGCTGCGCAAGGACCTCGGCAAGTACCAGAAGTACATCGAGGGCTTGACGCTGATCGACTACCGCGTCCGTATCCTCAACGGCGGCACCGGCGCGGTCACGCGCGTGCTGATCGAGAGCGAGGACGAGAACGGCGACCGCTGGACCACGGTCGGCGTGTCCCCGAACATCATCGACGCCTCGTTCCAGGCGCTGATGGACTCGGTGATCTACAAGCTGGTGAAGTCGGGGGCCCCGGCGTAAGAGGACGGCAACGTAAGGGACGGCGCGGCCGCAAACGCCGTCATTGCGAGGAGCGAAGCGACGAAGCAATCCAGAATCGTTCCGCGGAGGGACTCTGGATTGCTTCGCTTCGCTCGCAATGACGAGGGGAGGGAGCGCGACCAATGATCGACCACATCTCCGTCGGAGTGAGCAACCTCGAACGCTCCGCAAAATTCTACGAGACCACGCTCGCCGCGCTCGGCCTCACGCGCCTCGTCGTGCGGCCGCGGACGATCGGCTTCGGCAAGGCCTATCCCGAGTTCTGGATCAATCTGCGTGAGGGAATGCCGCGCGTGGCACCGGAGAGCGGTGTGCACATCTGTCTGCGGGCGAAGACGACGGCCGAGGTCGATGCGTTTCATGCCGCGGCGTTGCCCGCCGGCGGTGCGTCCGACGGCGCGCCGGGCATCCGTCCGCATGACCGCGTGCGCTACTACGCGGCTTTCGTGACCGACCCCGATGGCAACCGGATCGAGGCGGTGACGTTTCCGGCGGAGTAGGGCGCTAGAGCTTGCGCGCCACTTCCGGGGCGAGCTGCGTTTCAGATTCGGCGATCTGTGCCGCTGCCGCCTTCAGCTTCGGCAGAATATCCTCGACGCGATCGGCCTTGAGGATGTCGACCGAAAGGCCGGCGCGGATGAACTCGGTCTGGCGCATGTGCGACAGCAGCGAGAGCAGCGGCTCCCAGAAATTGTCGAAGTTGGCGAGCAGCACCGGCTTGGCGTGACGGCCGAGCTGCTTCCAGGTCAGCTGCTCCACCAGCTCTTCGAGCGTGCCGACGCCGCCCGGCAGTGCCACGAAGGCGTCGGAGCGCTCGAACATCAGCCGCTTGCGCTCGTGCATGTCGGGGGTGACGATCATCTCCTGCACGCGGGTCAGCGCGTTCTCGCGCTTGCGGAGGAATTCGGGAATGATGCCGGTGACGGTGCCGCCGTGATCGAGCACGGAGGTCGCGACCGAGCCCATCAGGCCGAGCGAGCCGCCGCCGTAGACCAGGCGGATGTTGCTCTCGGCGAGGGCCTTGCCGAACGCCTTGGCGCCTTCGGTGAAGCTGGGATTGGTTCCTGGGCCGGAGCCGCAATAGACACAGACAGTTTTGATCGTGCTCATTGGTGCCATGATGCATTGCAGCGAAGGGGCGTCAAGCCCAATCGGTGATTCGGATCCCCCGGAAATCTACCGGTAAATGGCGACAAACAATCAAAGATTCGCCATCTGGCGGGGTGCGCTGACATCCGGAAGGCTTTATATGACGGGCGAAAATCGCAAATCGTAACGCTGCCCGCACCCGGCGGGCTTTCAGGCTTTTTGATGGACCAACCTCAATCGTTCGACGGCGCAGACGTTCCCGATCCTCCCGCAGGCGGACCGCTGGAGCGGGCCACGCTGATGGGCACGCTGGCGCATCTGTGGCCCTATATCTGGCCGGGCGACCGTTTCGACCTGAAGATGCGGGTGGTCTGGTCGATGGTGCTGCTGCTCGCCGCCAAGCTGATCACGCTGACCGTGCCGTTCAGCTTCAAATGGGCGACGGATGCGCTGACCGGTGCCAACACCGCGCCGGTGCAGCCCGACAACTGGCACCTCTGGGTGATCGCCTCGCCATTGCTGCTGACCGCAAGCTATGGCGTGACGCGCATCCTGATGGCGGTGCTGACGCAATGGCGCGACGGCATCTTCGCCCGTGTCGCCATGCATGCAGTGCGCAAGCTCGCCACCATCACCTTCGTCCACATGCACGAGCTGTCGCTGCGCTTTCACCTCGAGCGCAAGACCGGCGGCCTGACGCGCGTGCTCGAGCGCGGCCGCGAGGGCATCGAGGTCATCGTGCGCATGGTGATCCTGCAGCTGATCCCGACCATCGTCGAGGTCACGCTGCTGCTGGCGGTGCTGCTGTGGCAGTTCGACTGGCGCTACGTGGTCGCGACGCTGATCACGGTCGCGGTCTACATGTACTACACCTACATCGCGACCGAGTGGCGGATCGGCATCCGCCGCAAGATGAACGATTCCGACACCGAGGCGAACACCAAGGCGATCGACTCGCTGCTCAACTACGAGACCGTGAAATATTTCAGCGCGGAGACGCGCGAGGCGCAGCGTTACGACAAGTCGGTCGCGCGCTACGAGGAGTCGAGCGTTCAGGCCTATACCTCGCTCGCGGTGCTCAACACCGGCCAGGCCGTGATCTTCACGCTCGGGCTGACCGCGACCATGCTGATGTGCGCGATCGGCGTGCGCAACGGCACCAACACGGTCGGCGATTTCGTGCTGGTCAATGCCATGATGATCCAGCTCTACCAGCCGCTCAATTTCATGGGCATGGTCTATCGCGAGATCAAGCAGGCGATCATCGACATCGAGAAGATGTTCAACGTGCTCGGACGCGAGGCCGAGATCAAGGACATGCCCGATGCGCAGCCGCTGGTGGTCTCGGCCGGCAATCTGCGTTTCGAGGACGTTCGCTTCGCCTATGAGCCGACGCGGCCGATCCTCAAGGGCATCAGCTTCGAGGTGCCGGCCGGCAAGACGGTCGCGATCGTGGGCCCGTCGGGGGCGGGCAAGTCGACGATTTCGCGTCTGTTGTTCCGCCTCTACGACGTGTCCGGCGGCAAGATCCTGATCGACGGCCAGGACATCCGCGAGGTCACGCAGGCCAGCTTGCGCGCCTCGATCGGCATGGTGCCGCAGGATACGGTGCTGTTCAACGATACCATCCGCTACAACATCCGCTACGGCCGCTGGGATGCCGATGATGCCGAGGTCGAAGAAGCGGCGCGGCTGGCGCAGATCGACCATTTCATCCGCATGGCGCCGATGGGGTACGAGACCCAGGTCGGCGAGCGCGGCCTGAAGCTCTCGGGCGGCGAGAAGCAGCGCGTCGCCATCGCGCGCACCGTGCTCAAGGCGCCGCCGATCCTGGTGCTGGACGAGGCGACCTCGGCGCTCGACACCCACACCGAGCACGAGATCCAGGGCGCGCTCGACCGCGTGTCGAAGAACCGCACCTCGCTGGTGATCGCGCACCGGCTTTCCACCATTGTCGGCGCCGACGAGATCATCGTGCTGGACCAGGGCCGCATCGCCGAGCGGGGCACCCACGCCAAGCTGCTCGCGCAGGGCGGCCTCTATGCCAGCATGTGGAACAGGCAGCGCGAGGCCGAAGCGGCACGCGAGAAACTGGCCCAGATGGCGGATTCCAGCGAGGCGCCCAACCGGGAGCCGCCGCCGGTCGACGACGCCCTCGCGACGTCAGCGGCCGCGGAGTGACCTTGTCTCGGGTCCCAACTCTGGCCTAAACAACTCCACCGCGCGGGGGTGACCCGGCGCCATCAACTCCCAGGCGGCAGATAGCGATGTCCATCCTCGATTCGATCCAGCGTCAGATCCCGCCGATCCACAAGGAGGGCTATCCCTTCATTGGCGGCTTTGCGCTGGCAAGCCTGATCCTGTTCTGGCTGTGGTCGCCGCTCGGGTGGATCGGCACGATCCTGACCGTGTGGTGCGCGCTGTTCTTCCGCGACCCCGTGCGCGTGACGCCGGTGCGCGAGGGACTCGTGGTGTCGCCGGCCGACGGCCGTGTCTCGATGATCACCATGGCGCTGCCGCCGGCCGAGCTCGGGCTCGGCGACCGGCCGCTGCCGCGCATCTCGGTGTTCATGAGCGTGTTCAACTGCCACGTGAACCGCAGCCCGATCGCGGGCAGGGTGGACCGCATCGCCTACCGGCCGGGCCTGTTCATCAACGCCGAGCTCGACAAGGCGAGCGAGGACAATGAGCGCAACTCGCTCGTGATCACGACGCCGACGGCCAAGATCGGCGTGATCCAGATCGCAGGGCTCGTCGCCAAGCGCATCGTCTGCTTCGTCAGGGAAGGGCAGGCGATCGGGGCGGGCGAGCGGTTTGGCCTGATCCGCTTCGGCTCGCGCCTCGACGTCTACCTGCCGCTGGGTACCAAGGCGCTGGTGTCGGAAGGCCAGACCGCGATCGCCGGAGAGACGATTTTGGCCGATCTTGCCGGGGACGACCCAAGCCGCGCCTACCGCGCCAATTAACCATTGGTCGGTGCATCAGGGCCTTCCGCCGCAATGGCGGAGGGGGACGCGGCTTGCTATATCTCGCCTCGAGGTAAGCCATGACCCCCTACGATTTCAAAGATCCTGACGTGCGCCGCCGGCGGTTCCGCCCGATCCCGGTGCGGATGCTGGTGCCCAACGTCATCACGCTGCTGGCGATCTGCGCCGGCCTGACCTCGATCCGGCTGTCGATCGAGGGGCGGATGACGCTCGCAGTCTACGCCATCGTGTTCGCGGCCGCGCTCGACGGCATCGATGGTCGCGTCGCACGCATGATCAAGGGGCAGTCCAAGTTCGGCGCCGAGCTCGACAGCCTCGCCGACTTCGTCAATTTCGGCGTGGCTCCCGGCCTGATGCTGTACTTCTGGCAGCTGCACGAGCTCGGCAATGCCGGCTGGATCGCCGCCATGGTGTTCGCGATCTCCGGGGGGTTGAGGCTCGCGCGCTTCAACGCCACCATGGACGATCCGAACAAGCCGGCGTTCGCCGCCAATTTCTTCACCGGTGTGCCGGCGCCGGCCGGCGCGATCACGGTGCTGCTGCCGATCTACGTCGCGTTTCTCGATCTCGGCCGGCTGCCCGCGGCGGTGACGGCGGCCTATACGCTGCTGATCGCCTTCCTGATGGTGTCGCGTCTGCCGGTATTCTCCGGCAAGACCAAGCGCATGCGCGTGCCGCCCGAGCTGGTGCTGCCGGCGTTCGTCGCGGTGATCGTCTTCATTGCTATCCTGATCGCCTATCCCTGGCACGTGCTGTCGATCGGCACGGTGCTGTATCTGCTCGGCTTGCCGCTCGGCTACAAATCCTACCGCGACCAGGCGCGCGCGATGGCGGCCACCGGGCCGTCGGGAGGCGAGGTCCCGTCGCCGCCTTCGGCGCCGACGCTGGCCAATTTGTCGGAGCCGCCGCACGACGACGACCGGCCGGGGCGGCTGCACTGAGCGGTTTTCGCGGATATCTGCCATGAAGGCGGCCGAGTTGGGTTGAAGCCCGATCTCGGCTATATCGCCCTGTGCCGGCGGCACCGCGCCAACAGCGGCCGCCAATCTGGGAGAGAACGCCGTGACTGATACCGCGACCGGGCCGCTGCCCGCTGCCGTCCTCGAAGCGCTGGGCCGCTACGACACCCCGACGATCTGCAATGCCATGGAGATCGTGGCGCCGGAGCGCCGGTTGATCGGCTACACCACCAAGCAACTGGTCTGTCCGTTTCCCGACCTGCCGCCGATCGTCGGCTATGCCCGCACGGTTGCGATCCGCTCGGTGCTGAAGTCCTCGCTGTCGGCCGAAGAGCAGTCCAAGCGCCGCATCGAATATTACGAATATGTCGGCACCGGCCACGGTCCGCGCATCTCGGTGATCCAGGACATCGACGGTCCCGACGTCGGCTACGGCGCGTTCTGGGGCGAGGTGCAGAGCAACGTGCACAAGGCGCTCGGGTGCCTCGGCGTCATCACCGACGGCTCGATCCGCGACATCCCGCAATGGGCTCCGGGCTTCCAGGCGCTGGCCGGCTCGATCGGCCCGTCGCATGCCTGGGTGCATGCGGAAAGCTTCGGCGGCGAGGTGCGCGTCGCCGGCATGACCGTGAAGTCCGACGATCTGATCCATGCCGACCAGCACGGCGCCATCGTGATCCCGCTCGACATCGCCGCAAAGCTGCCCGAGGCCGCCGAGCTCTGCGGCCGCCGTGAGACGCCCATCCTGGAGATCGCGCGCAGCCCCGACTTCTCGCTGGAGAAGCTGAAGGCCGCGCTGAAGCGCTCGGCGGAGATTCACTAACGGGCGACCGAACGATCTACGGCCGTGACGCCGGCCGCGGGCCGCCCTGTTCCGTCAGAAACAGGGCGGCCTGATCCGGCTCGCCGAAGACTGCGGCGGCGCATCCGATCAGGGTGAAGCCCCCGGCGAGATCCCAGAGGGTGACGTTGTCGGCATTATCAGGGGCGTGAATCAAGCGCGCTGCGATCACGGCAAAGCCCGCCTCGACAAACAGCAAGACGCTGAACGCCGGCAGGACGAGCCCTGGCTCGAGCAGGTGGAGCGCCAGTACCGCGGGCAGCGCGGTGAGAAGACCGAACAGCGTCAACATGGCAAAACGGCTCCTGCGATGGAGCAGGCCGCCCGGCGATAGAATACTCCATGATCTCTCATCGCGGATGTGGCGCAGGGCCGCAGTCGGAGGACGCACAATGAAGATGATCGGCAAGACCGTCCTGATCACCGGTTCGACGGACGGCGTCGGCCGCTACGTCGCACGCCGGCTGGCCGAAGCAGGTGCGAGGGTCCTGATCCACGGCCGCGATGCCGTGCGCGCGAAGGCGCTGATCGACCAGATCGTCCGGGCTGGCCACGCTGCGCCGACATTCTACCAGGCCGACTTGTCGTCGATGTCAGGCGCGCGAGGGCTCGCCGCAGCCGTTATCCGCGATCACCGGCGTCTCGATGTGTTCGTCAGCAACGCCGGCATCGGCTCGCAGAACGACGGACCGCAACGGCAGGAGAGTCCGGACGGCCATGAACTGCGCTTTGCCGTGAATTACCTCTCGGGCTTCCTGCTTGCGCACTTGCTGCTGCCGCTGTTGAGGTCCGCGGCACCTTCGCGCGTCGTCAATGTTGCCTCCCTCGGTCAGCATCCGATCGATTTCGACGACGTCATGATCAGCAACGGCTACAGCGGCTCGCGCGCCTACGCGCAGAGCAAGCTCGCACAGATCATGTTCACCATCGATTTCGCGGAGGAATTGAAGCGCATGGGCATCACCGTCAACGCGCTGCATCCGGCGACCTACATGAACACCACGATGGTGCGTGCCGGCGGCATCACGCCGATCTCGACGGTGGAGCAGGGCGGTGCGGCGATCCTGCACCTCGTCGAAGGCGACGATGTCGCCGGCAAGAGCGGACTGTTCTTCAACGGCATGAACGAGACGCGCGCCAATCCGCAGGCCTACGATGCCGGCGCGCGCAGGCGCCTGCGCGCACTCAGCCTCGAGTTGACCGGGCTTTCGTCCTGAGCTGCCGTCCTGGCGCGCCGCAATCATGGTTAGCGAAGTGTTGAGATTCCGGCCGGTCGCGGGTAAAGCCGGCGTCCTGTCAGCGCGCTGCGCCGGTCTGGCACCCCGGCTCAACTTAACCTTTACGCGGCTTTAAGGGCGGCGCTCTAGGGTTTCCGATGCGGTTCGGGGTTGGGCCGCGCCAGCGGCCAGGACGGCCGTTGTTGCGTTCGCGTTGGAGTGTCCCATGGATATCATGACGAGCGTCGGGCTCATTGCGGGCATCATCGTCATTACGGCGATGATCTTCATGGGCGGCGACCTCCACATGTTCATCTCCGAACATGCCATGATCATCATCTTCGGCGGCTCGATCTCGGCCACCATGATCCGCTTTCCGCTCAGCGCGCTCCTGCACGGCCTTCCGCTCGGCGCCAAGTTCGCTTTCACCATGAGCCGCCTGTCGGCCCATGACCTCGTCGACGAGCTTGCCCGCATCGCCGAGATCGCCCGCAAGCAGGGCCCAGTTGGCCTCGAAAAGGTCGAGACCGACGAGCCGTTCCTGGCCAAGGGCATCCGCTACGTCGCCGACGGCTACGACCTCGACTTCATCCGCGACAATCTCGAGCGCGACCGCGACAACTTCCTCATGCATCTCGACGAAGGCAGCAAGATCTACCGCGCCATCGGCGACTGCGCCCCGGCCTTCGGCATGATCGGCACCCTGATCGGCATGGTGCAGATGTTCGCCAACATGACCGATCCCTCCAAGCTCGGCCCGTTCATGGCGACCGCGCTGCTCGCAACCCTGTACGGTGCGCTGGTCGCGAACCTGTTCTGTCTGCCGATCGCCGACAAGCTGCACGGCAAGCTGCTCGACGAGGAAACCAACCGCACACTGATCATCGACGGCATCCTGATGATCCGCGACTCCAAGAGCCCGACGCTCGTGCGCGAAATGCTGCTGGCCTATTTGCCGGAGAAGCATCGTCATGCCGAGGGCGAGCCGGTGCCGGCGTAAAGCCGCCGCACGGGATCTCGAGAGATGGCCAAGAAGAAGCGCGGCGATGCTCACGGTGGCGGTCACGGCTGGTTCGTGACCTTCGCCGACCTGATGGGCCTGATGATGAGCTTCTTCGTGATGCTCGTCGCGTTCTCGACGCAGGACGCCAACAAGCTGAAGATCGTCGCCGGCTCCATGCGCGACGCCTTCGGCGTGCAGAGCGAGGCGCGCTACGCCGGTATCGTCGAGTCCGACGGCCTGCCGACCCGCCCGCGGCTGAAGAACGTCGACCACATCCAGCCCGAGGACGCCTCCAACACGCCGACGCCGGATCAGGAGGACCGCGACCGCACGTCGGGCGCGAAGATCAAGGTCGACCGCAATTTCGCGCTCGCCGCCGCCTCGCTGCGACAGGCGCTTCAGGACATGCCGGAACTGACCGAGATGTCCAAGCACATCATGTTCGAGGAGACCAAGCAGGGCCTCAACCTGGAGATCGTCGACCAGGATGGCCGCTCGATGTTCGCCGACGGCTCCAAGGTGCCGTATGACCGCACCCGCCGCCTGATCGAGAAGCTCGCGATCCCGCTGAAGGCAACGCCGCTCCGTGTCTCGATCGCCGGCCACACCGCGGCCGGATTCGTGCCGACCCGCAGCGACTATGGCGCCTTCGACCTGTCGGCCGATCGCGCCAATGCCGTGCGTCAGATCCTCGAACGCGAGGGCCTGCCGCCGTCCCACATCTTCGCCGTCGCCGGCAAGGCGGACACCCAGCCGCTGTTTCCGGACGATCCCTCGCTTGCGGCCAACCGGCGGGTGACGATCACGCTGATGCGCGAGGATCCGCCGCTGCCGCCGAATTTGAAGCCGTAGAGCGCTTCCCGCGGAGCGGAAGGCTCTAGGCACTTGCGCTACCATCTTACCTGAGGCATGTCGTCGCGCTGGCGACGATCGTTGCCGCGCCGTCACAGCAACCGCCCCGGCGGCTGCTATGGTGGTGTGCCGATTGACAGGCGCGCCGGAACGGTCAAAAGGCGCCGGATCAATTCTCGGGAAGAAGCGTTTCTCATCTCACATGACGGCGAGCATCACATCGACCGACGCTCAGGACGGGCCGGTCACCTCGGGTTTCTGGGGCCTGACGCTCGGAAGCATCGGTGTTGTCTTCGGCGATATCGGCACCTCGCCGCTGTACGCGTTCCACGAGGCGGTCAAGGCCGCGGCCCATGGCGAGCCGGTCTCGCGGGTCATGGTGCTCGGCGTGCTTTCGCTGATTCTTTGGGCGCTCTTTATCGTCGTCACCGCCAAATACGTCCTGCTGCTGCTGCGCGCCGACAATAACGGGGAGGGTGGCACGCTCTCGCTGATGGCGCTCGGCCAGCGCGCGCTCGGGCGGCGAAGCTGGTTCCTGCTCGCGCTCGGCGTGGTCGGCGCCTCCATGTTCATCGGCGATTCCATGATCACGCCGGCCATCTCGGTGCTGTCGGCGGTCGAGGGTCTGAAGCTCGTGACCCCCGCCTTCGAGCACTATGTCGTACCGCTCACCGTCATCATCCTGGTGTTGCTGTTCGCAGTCCAGAGCAAGGGGACGGCGCTGGTGGCCTCGGCCTTCGGGCCGGTGATGGTGGTCTGGTTCGCCGTTCTTGCGCTGATCGGCGCCGTGCACATCGCCGACGATCCGTCGGTGCTGGCGGCAATCAATCCCTATTACGCACTGCAATTCCTGCTGTCGCACGGCACGATCGGCCTGGTGACGCTCGGCGCCGTGTTCCTTGCAGTGACGGGCGGCGAGGCGCTCTACGCCGATCTCGGCCATTTCGGCCGCAAGCCGATCCAGTCGGCCTGGATGTTCTTCGTGCTGCCCGCGCTCCTGATCAACTATTTCGGGCAGGGCGCGCTGGTGCTGTCCGATCCCAGCGCGATCGAGCATTCGTTCTATCGCATGGTGCCCGAGAGCCTGGTGCTGCCGCTGGTTGGACTTGCGACCGCGGCGACCGTGATCGCGAGCCAGGCCGTGATCACCGGCGCCTATTCGCTGGTCTATCAGGCGGTGCAGCTTGGTCTCCTGCCGCGCTTCGAGGTGCGCTACACCTCCGAGACCCATGCCGGCCAGATCTATCTGCCGCGTGTGAACCGGCTGCTGCTGATCGGCGTGATGCTGCTGGTGCTGTTGTTCCACACCCCCAGCAATCTGGCTTCGGCCTACGGCATCGCGGTCTCCACCACCATGGTCGCCGACGGCGTCATGGGTTTCGTCGTGATCTGGAAATTGTGGAACTGGCGCGCCGCGACGGCTGCGGCAGTGATCGTGCCCTTCGTCGTCGTCGACATCAGCTTCTTCAGCGCCAATCTGCTCAAGCTGCTCGAGGGCGCCTGGGTGCCGCTGCTGTTCGGCGTCGCCATGGCGGGAACGATCTGGACCTGGCGCAAGGGGACCGGCATCCTGCTCCAGAAGACGCGCCGGATCGAGGTGCCGCTCGACGACCTGATCCGCAGCCTCGAAAAGCGACCGCCGCACATCGTCAAGGGCACCGCGGTGTTCCTGACCAGCGATCCCGCCTTCGTGCCGACCGCGCTGCTGCACAATCTCAAGCACAACAAGGTGCTGCACGAGCACAACGTGGTCCTGACCATCGAGACCGCGCACACGCCGCGGGTCGACCTGTCCGAGCGGTTCCGCATGGAGAAGATCAGCGACAAGTTCTCCAAGGTCAGGCTGCGCTTCGGCTACATGGAGCAGCCGAACGTCCCGAAGGCGCTGGCGATCGCCCGCAAGCAGGGCTGGCAGTTCGACATCATGTCGACCTCGTTCTTCGTGTCGCGAAGGTCGCTCAAGGCCTCGGCCCAGTCGGGCATGCCGCTGTGGCAGGATCACATCTTCATCGCGCTGAGCCGGTCCGCCAACGACGCCACCGACTATTTCCAGATTCCGACCGGGCGGGTGGTTGAAGTCGGCACGCAAGTTACCATCTGAACGCAATTGGCCAACCCATGCAAATTTCGCATGGCAAAGGCCCAAAATCGGGCTAGGCTATGCCGGCAGCGCAGGACTATAAGCCGCGCGCTCTTCCGCCGTTGTGCAGTGAAGCATTCTAGAGGCCACTGGGCTCTCCCATGACAAGTGACGTAGCGATTTCCGCCCCGGAAACGGCGGCGGCCAATGGGCATGGCGAAGCCCACACCACCGCCCGTTTCGGTGCGCTGACGCTCGGCAGCATCGGCGTCGTCTACGGCGATATCGGCACCAGCCCGCTCTACGCGTTCCGCGAGGCGGTGATGGCGGCCTCGGGCGCGGAGGGGGTGCCGACGCCGGCGGCCGTGCTCGGCGTGCTCTCGCTGATCCTGTGGGCGCTCATCGTCGTGGTGACGCTCAAATACGTCGTGATCCTGCTCCGTGCCGACAATAATGGCGAGGGCGGCACGCTGGCGCTGATGGCGCTGGCCCAGCGCGCGGTCGGCACCGGCGGGGCGACCATTGTTCTGCTCGGCATCATTTCCGGCGCCCTGTTCTACGGCGACGCCGTGATCACGCCGGCGCTTTCGGTGCTGTCGGCCATCGAAGGCATGAAGGACATCACCCTGCACTTCGAGCCCTACATCGTTCCGTTGACCGTGATCATCCTGGTCGGCCTGTTCGCCGTGCAGTCGCGCGGCACCGCCCGCGTCGCCGCGTTCTTCGGTCCCGTGATGTGCGTCTGGTTCGCGGTGATCGCGGCCGCGGCCATCCACCCGATCATCGAGCAGCCGCAGGTTCTGTTCGCGCTGAACCCGCTCTACGCCGTGTCCTTCATGTTCCACCACGGCATCATCGGTTTCGTGACGCTGGGCGCCGTGTTCCTGGCGGTCACCGGTGCCGAAGCGCTCTATGCCGATCTCGGCCATTTCGGCAAGCGGCCGATCCAGACCGCCTGGCTGTTTATCGTGCTGCCGTCGCTGGCGCTGAACTATCTGGGGCAGGGCGCTCTCGTCCTCGGCGATCCCGGCGCCATCGTGAGCCCGTTCTTCCAGCTGTTCCCACAAGGCTTTTTCCGCGGCTGCATGGTCGTTCTCGCCACCGCCGCCACGGTGATCGCGAGCCAGGCCGTCATCACCGGTGCCTATTCGCTGACGCGCCAGGCGATTCAACTCGGGTTGCTGCCGCGCTTCGAAATTCGCCATACCTCTGAAGCCCATTCGGGCCAGATCTTCATCCCGCGCATCAACCAGCTTCTGCTGGTCGCGGTGGTGCTGCTCGTACTCCTGTTCCGTTCCTCCAGCGCGTTGGCCTCGGCCTACGGCATCTCCGTCACCGGCACGATGGTGGTCACGGCGATGATGGGCTTTGTGGTGATCTGGAAGGGCTGGCGGTGGAAGCCGCTCGCCGCCGCCGCGCTGATCGCCCCGTTCCTGTGCCTCGACCTGACCTTCCTGACCGCCAACCTGCTCAAGGTGTTCGAGGGCGGCTGGGTGCCGCTGGCGCTCGGCGCTCTCATGATCATCCTGATGTACACGTGGCGGCGCGGCAGCCGGCTGCTGTTCGAGAAGTCGCGCAAGCTCGAATTCCCGCTCGCCGACCTTGTGGCGATGCTGGAGAAGCGGCCGCCGCAGCGCGTGCCCGGCACCGCGGTGTTCCTGACCTCGGACCCGCTCAGCGCCCCGACCGCGCTGATGCATAGTCTGAAGCACTACAAAGTGCTCCACGAGAAGAACGTCATTCTCACCATCGAGACCGCGCAGACCCCGCGGATCGATCCGGCCGAACGGGTGAGGCTGGAGCAGATCTCACCGACCTTCTCCAAGGTGACGCTGAAGTTCGGCTTCATGGAATCGCCCAATGTGCCGAAGGCGCTGGCGATCGCCCGCAAGCTCGGCTGGCAGTTCGACATCATGTCGACCTCGTTCTTCCTGTCGCGCCGGGCGCTCAAGCCCGCGGCCCATTCCGGCATGCCGCGCTGGCAGGACCGGCTGTTCATCTCGCTCAGCCGCTCCGCCAACGACGCCACCGACTATTTCCAGATCCCCTCCGGCCGCGTCGTCGAGGTCGGTACCCAGGTGACGATCTAGCCCCACCGTCGTCGTCGCCCGGCTTGACCGGGCGACCCAGTATTCCAGAGACTGCGCGGCTAGAACCGAGGAGCCGCGGCGTACTGGATTCCCCGCTTTCGCGGGGAATGACACCGGATGCGGCGCGAGGTGCGAAGCAGGAGTTTCAGGCATCCTGAAAGCCGCACTTCAAGTCGCTGCGATTTGGCTTTAACTTGCGGCATGCAGCTCAAGCCTTTGTAGCGCTTGATTTTCGCCTGCCGAGAGGCGAGGTTGCCGCCCGCCGGGATCGCCCCGGCGCAGGCCCGGACGTTGGAGGATGGTGTGGCAAACCAGGTACAGGATCTGACCCCGGACGAGGTCTCCAAGGGTGTCGCGGAAGGGCGCTATCTGCTCGTCGACGTGCGCGAGCTGAACGAGGTCGACGCCGAGGCCTATCCTTACGGCGTTGTCGTGCCGCTCTCGACCTTCGATCCCAAGGCGATCCCCGATCCGCAAGGCAAGGAGGTCGTGTTCGCCTGTCGCTCCGGAAAGCGCTCGGTGACGGCCTCGCTCGCGGCGCAGGCGGCGGGTCTGCCTTATGACAAGCATCTGGCCGGCGGCATGCTCGGTTGGAAGGCGGCGGGTCTTCCCAGCAAGGTCGGTGGCTGACCTCGCGATGACGACCAAGAGCTCCTCGCTGAACAAGGTCTTTGCCGACCTTCCCGTCACCATCTTCGAGGCGATGTCGCAGGCCGCGCGCGACAACAACGCCATCAATCTCGGCCAGGGCTTTCCCGACGATCCCGGGCCTGAGGACATCCGCCGCGCCGCGGCCGATGCCTCGCTGAACGGCTACAACCAGTACCCCTCGATGATGGGCCTGCCGGAGCTGCGCCAGGCGATCGCGACCCATTACGGTCACTGGCACGGCCTCAAGCTCGATCCGATGAGCGAGGTGATGGTGACCTCCGGCGGCACCGAGGCGCTGACCTCGGCGATCCTCGCGGTGGTCCAGCCCGGCGACGAAGTGGTCTGCTTCCAGCCGGTCTATGATTCCTACTTGCCGATCATCCGCCAGGCCGGCGGCATTCCGCGGCTCGTCCGCCTCGAGCCGCCGCACTGGCGGCTGAATGAGGACATGCTGAAAAGCGTCTTCAATTCAAAGACCAAGGCGGTGCTCTTCAACAATCCCCTGAATCCGTCCGCGGTGGTCTATCCGCGCGAGGACCTCGAGCTGCTCGCCCGCTATTGCCAGGAGTTCGACGTCATCGCGATCTGCGACGAGGTCTGGGAGCACGTCACCTTCGACGAGCACAAGCATATCCCGCTGATCACCATCCCCGGCATGCGCGATCGCACCATCAAGGTCGGCTCGGCCGGCAAGATCTTCTCGCTGACCGGCTGGAAGATCGGCTTCGTCTGCGCCGCGCCGCCGCTGCTGCGGGTGGCCGCCAAGGTGCACCAGTTCCTGACCTTCACCACCGCACCGAACCTCCAGGCCGCCGTCGCCTATGGGCTCGGCAAGTCCGACGACTACTTCCTGTCGATGCGCAAGGACCTGACCCGGAGCAGGGACCGCCTGACCAGGGGGCTGGAGAGCCTCGGCTTCCCCGTGCTGAAGTCGCAGGGCACCTACTTCCTCACCGTCGACCTGTCGCCGCTCGGGCTGAACGAGAGCGATACCGAGTTCTGCTGGCGGATCGTGAAGGACTACAAGGTCGCGGCGATCCCGGTGTCGGCCTTCTACGAGCAGGACGCGGTGACCTCCGTGGTGCGCTTCTGCTTTGCCAAGAAGGACGAGACGCTCGACACCGCGCTGGAGCGGTTGTCGGACGCGGTGCGCGGACGCAAGAGGTAGGAAAGATGACGAACGTCGGCCGCGTGAGGCTTTGCTTTTCCTGGCTTTGCCCCGGTTTTGCAATCGCCGCAGCGCTGACGTTGCTTTCCGCCCCCGCAGGGGCCGAGGAGCGGGTCGTCAACTTCTACAACTGGTCGAACTACATGGCGCCTGACGTCCTTGAGGCCTTCACCAAGGAGACCGGCATCAAGGTGGTCTACGACACGTTCGATGCCAACGAGACGCTGGAGACGCGCCTGATGGCCGGCAAGTCCGGCTACGACGTCGTGGTGCCCACAGCCTATTTCCTCCAGCGCCAGATCAAGGCCAACATCTTCCAGAAGCTCGACAAGTCGAAGCTGCCGAACCTCTCCAATGCCTGGCCGGTGGTGACCGAGCGCCTCGGCATTTACGATCCCGGCAATGTCTACGCCGCCAACTACATGTGGGGCACGACGGGCATCGGCTACAACGTCGCCAAGGTGAAGCAGATCCTGGGAGCCGACGCGAAGATCGACAGCTGGGACATCGTCTTCAAGCCGGAGAACTTGGCAAAATTCAAAGACTGCGGCGTCCACATGCTCGACTCCGCCGACGACATCTTTCCGGCGGCGCTGAATTATCTCGGGCTCGATCCGAACTCGACCAAGCCGGCCGACCTCGAGAAGGCCGCCGACGTCGTCGCAAAGGTCCGTCCGTCCGTGCGCAAGTTTCATTCGTCCGAGTATCTCAGCGCGCTCGCCACCGGCGAGATCTGCTTCGTGGTCGGCTGGTCCGGCGACATCATGCAGGCCCGCGCCCGTGCGGCCGAAGCCAAGAGCGGCATCGAGATCGGCTACACGATCCCGAAGGAGGGCGCGCAGATGTTCTTCGACAATCTCGCGATCCCCGCCGATGCCAAGAACGTCAAGGAAGCCTACGAGTTGATCAACTATCTCTATCGTCCGGACGTCGCCGCGAAGAACTCGGACTTCCTGTCCTATGCCAACGGCAACCTCGCCAGTCAGAAGCTGGTCGACCCGAAGATCCTGAACGACAAGAACATCTATCCGGACGAGGCGACGCTGGCAAAACTGTTCGTCATCACGGCGCGCGAGCCGGCGACGCAGCGGATCATCAACCGTCTCTGGACCAAGGTGAAGACGGGGCGCTAATAGCGCCCGTCATTCCGAGGAGCGAAGCGACGAAGCAATCCAGACTGTTTCCGCGGAACGCGTCTGGATTGCTTCGCTGCGGTCGCAATAACGGTGCAAGATCACCGCCACCTTCGATGCAGCCAGAGCCACTGCTCAGGATGCTCGCGCACCCAGCCTTCGACCACGCTGGTGATCGCCTGCGTCGTGCCCTGGATGTCGATCTTGCCCTCGGCATTGCGCACCGGCTTGATCTCCTCGGTCAGCTCGCCGCGGAAACGGTTGCCGGGCAGGCGGATGATGCGGACGCCGTGGATCGGGCATTCGACCTGGCGGAGCAGGCGCGCCAGCATCGGGTTGGCGCGGGTCTTGCGGCCGAAGAAGGTGACTTCGACGCCGCCGGTCAGGTACTGGTCGATCAGCATGGCGACGTGCTTGCCGTCCTTGAGCGCCTGGGCGAGCCGCAAGGGGGCGTCGCGGCCTGCGGGGATCAGCGTGCCCATGTTGACCTGGCGCATCTCCTGGATGATGCGGTCGGCAGACGCGATGTTCGGCCGGCGATAGAGGATCGCGGCATCAAGCCCATGCTCGACGGCGGCGAGCGCCGGCAATTCCCAATTGGCGAGATGCGAGGCGAAGATCAGCGCCGGCTTGCCGTCGTCGCGGATCTGATCGAACAGCTCGATGCTGCGCGGCGGCAGTTCGATCCGGCTCTTTTCCGGATGATCGCGATCGTAATCCCAGACCTGGTCCATATGGGCGAATTCGGCACCGACGCGGCCGAGATTGTCCCACACGCCCATCAGGATGGTTTCGATCTCTTCCGGCGACTTCTCGGGAAATGCCGCGGTGAGATTGGCGCGGCCGATGCGGTGCTCGCGTAGGCGCGGGCCGATCGTCTTCACGACGCGGGAGAAGAAGTCCGAGGTCTTGGCCGGATCGAAATAGCGCGTGGTGCGCAGCATACCGACGGTGGCGGCGCCGATCAGGCTGCCACCGATCGACTTGGCGGCCTCCCGCGCGCGGGCCTTCGTGCTCGCAGGAAGCAGCGCCATGCGTCCGGTCAGGCCGGTTCGCGGGTCAGGATCAGCGAGGCGTTCTGGCCGCCGAAGCCGAACGAGTTCGACATGACCGCGGTGACGCGGGCATCGCGCGCCTTGTTGCCGACGACGTCGAACAGGATCGTGGGATCCGGGGTCTCGTAGTTGATCGTCGGCGGAATGCGCTGATGCTCGAGGGTGAGCAGCGAGAAGATCGCCTCGACGGCGCCTGCGGCCGAGATGGTGTGGCCGACCATCGACTTGTTGGAGGTGACCGGAATCTTCTGCGCGAGATCGCCGAACACGGCCGACGTCGTGTTGAACTCCATCTTGTCGTTCTCGGGCGTCGCGGTGCCGTGCGCGTTGATGTGGTCGATCTGGTCCGGCGTCATGCCGGCATCGGCCAGCGTCTTGTTCATGCAGCCGATGATCGGCTTGCCGTCGGGCGAGGAGCGGGTGCGATGGAAGGAATCGGTGAGCTCGCCGCAGCCGGCGATCACGCCGAGGATTTTTGCGCCGCGCGCGGTGGCGGCCTCGTAGCTCTCCAGGACGAGCGCGCCGGCGCCCTCAGCCATGACGAAACCGTCGCGGTTCTTGGAGAAGGGGCGGGAGGCCGCCTGCGGCGGATCGTTCTGTGTCGACAGCGCCGAGAGCAGCGAGAACCGCACGAGAGCTTCGGGGTTCACGGTGCCGTCGGTGGCCACGCACAGCGCGGCATCGGTCTCGCCGCGGCGGATCGCCTCGACGCCGAGCTGGATCGAGGTCGCGCCCGAGGCGCAGGCCGTCGACAGCGAGATCGGCGACCCCTTGGTGCCGAACGTCTCGGCGAGGTATGCGGCGACCGAGCCGAACATGAAGCGGTGGTGATAGGCGCTGTACTTGCCGCCGCCGGAGATGCGCAGCAGATCGTCATAGGTGATGTCCTGCGCGCCGACGGCGCGGCCGAGCTCACGGCGCTGCGGCCACTCGACCTCGACCGGTGCAACCGCAAGGAAGAGCGGACCGGGGAAATCGGCCTTGGCGCCGATGCCGGCCTGCGCGAGCGCTTCCTGCGTGACGATCTCAGCCATCCGCTCGGACAGGGCAGTGGACGAGAACGGATCGACGCTGACGAAATCGACCGTGCCGGCCATCGTCGTCCTCAGGCCGTCGACCGGAAAGCGCGTGATGGTGCGGATGCCGGATTCGCCGGCCACGAGCTTCGCCCAATTGTCGGCCTTGCCGTTGCCGAGCGAGGTCATGATGCCCATGCCGGTGACGACGACGACGGGACGCCCGAGTTTGTCGCGTGGTGCAGTCATGTCGATCCCCCGATTGAGCTAGAGCATCCGCCAAAGCGCGACGCGCTTCAGCTTACGGCCTCGACCAGAGCCATGCCCTCGCCGCGCCAGTGTCCGGCCCCCACCACCACAATCTGGGTGGGCGCGCCCTGCATTTCAATCTCGGTCCCGGTGGAATCGTTCGGCGGGAACAGCGCACCGCGCGAGATCGACAGCGCCGCGAGTGCGATGCCGAGCGGGAATTGCGTTTCCATGGTGTGGCCGAACATCGTGCCGGTCGCACGCACCGGGAAGTCGGGATGGCCCTTCAGGAAGCCGCGCTCCTCTGACGTCGCGGGCTCCGCGCCGGTCGCGCCCGATATAATCGCGCCCTTGCCCTCGCGCCTGGGCAGCTTTTCCCAAAGCTTCTCCAGCGTTGCGGCCATGTCGCCGGGCTGCTTGCGCCGGGCGAGGTCGGCAACGACGCTCGACAGCTTTGCGAACGGCTTTGCGCCGCGCGCTTCAGCGTGCGCCTTCGATTCCAGCACCAGGAAGGCGCCGGCAGATCCCAACGCGAAACCGGCGTGATCCTTGCGCGCCCACACCGGAGCAAACTTGTCCTTCAGATTGAAGTCGCCGAATTCGTAGAGGACCATCAGGTCCTTGCGCTCGCCATTGTGGGAACCGCCGATCAGCGCGATGTCGCTCTCGCCCGAGGCGATGCGCGCGAGCGCAATGCGCGCCGCATCGGCACCCGCGACCTCTTCGCCCATGAAAGTGCGCGAGGTGCCGCCGAGACCGTGCACGATGGCGATGTTGCCGGCGAGCAGGTTCGAGAGCTGGGCTAGGAACAGGGTCGGCCTGAGATCGCTCATCAGCCGTTCGTTGAGGAAGCCGGGCGCATTGGCGCCCTTGACCTCAGCCGTGAGCACGCCGGAGTCGACATTGAGGTCGCGCTCGCCGCCGCCGGCGGCCACCACCATGTCGATCTTCGACAGGATGTCCTTGTTGCCCTTGATCCCGGCGGAATCGAGCGCAAGGCCCGCGGCATAGGTGCCGATGCGCTGCCAGGCTTCCATCTGGCGCTGGTCGCCCTTCTTCGGGATCTGGCTGTCGAAGGTCACAGGCATCAGGGGATGCACGATGCAGGGCGCAAAGCCCTTCTCGTCGACATTGATGCGCTTGTCCTGAAGCGCGGCCCAATTGGCGTCCAGGCCTTCGCCGAGCGAGGTGGCAAGGCCAATGCCGGTGATCCAGACTTCCGTCTGGCCGGGCTTCAAAGCAGTGTCAGTCATGGCGATCCGGCCTGTTGCGGGAAGCCGACGCGTTTGGCGACCGCGTCCATGAAGCCGCGCATATCCGCATTTGGGAAGGGGATCTGCGTGAAGGTGAGCGTCGAATTCGCGCGCAGCTTGCCGTCGACCCTGATCTTGGCGTCGGTCACCGCATAGCCGGAGCCCTGATGCGACAGGGTCGCCTCGATGATCATGAGATCGCCCGGGAAGACCGAGCCGCGGACCTTGGCCTCCTTGACGGCGGCCAGGATCGGCATGCGCTCGAACTTGAGCACGCCGAGCTGAAGCCAGCCCGAGGCCTGGGCCATCGATTCGATCAGGAGCACGCCGGGCATCAGGGGATAGCCCGGGAAGTGCCCCTCGAAGATCGTGCTCTCCTTGGGGACCAGGGCTTCGACGACAATCGTCTTCGCGTCGACGTTGAGGTCGACGACGCGATCGATCATGTGGAAGTATTCGAGTTGCATGACCGCGCGCTTAGGCGCTCGCGCCCTTGGCCGCAACCAGTTCGTCGATGCGGGCGCACAGATTTTTCAGCACGAAATACTGCTCGGTGGTCGCCTTGCCGTCGTTGACCTCCTGGGTCCACTTTTCCAGCGGCAGCTTGATGCCGAACTGCTTGTCGATCGCGAACGCGATGTCCAGGAAATCGAGGCTGTCGATGCCCAGGTCATCGATGGCGTGGCTATCCGGCGTGATCGTGTCGCGCGGGATGTCGCAGGTTTCAGCGATGATCGTAGCGACCTGATCGAATGTGGAGGACATCACTAAGCCTTTGATATATTGCTGATATTTGTCTGAAGTTCCAGAGTGGAACGGTGGGTGGGCATCGCGCCCCGATGACGCCCTCAAACCCCCTCTGGCCGGGTCGAAAGCCCGTATATCGGAGCGCCGCCCTGAGTTCAATGGAGCCGGGCGGCCCCGGCGACAGGGCTGGGGATGCCGTCGGCCGGCCCTTCAGCCGGGGGACGTACCTAGATATGGGGCGTCGCGATCTTGGCGCAGTCGCGGCGGCCCATCAGCACGCAGTCCTGGGTGCGGCGAAGGTCGGCAATGCTCACCGCGAGCCAGATCCCGATTGCGGTCAGCGCGATGGTGAAGGCGAGCGCCGCGATATTGGCCAGCATGCGGTGGCGGAAATTGTCCGGTTCCGGACGGGGCTTCTCGTAGCGCGACAGGTCGAGCGGCTCGGGCGCCACGCGCAGCGGCTGCACGGTACCGCTGCCCCGTTGGACCGGCGGGGGAGACGCGTTGCGCGGCCTGAACTGGAGCACCCGGTGCTCGTCATCCGAGCTGATGGGCCGCTGTGTTTTCATGGTGCGGGGATCACTCCGAAGCAGCGGTTTTTAGATAGCATACGTTGTGAATGCCTTGCAGAAAATCTTCTCAACGCACACGTGCATTGCGCTTTAACACTATCTTGCATGGCATATTTCCGGAGCGGCTCGCGAGCCAACGCGACGCCGGTTGTCAGGTCGGCGACAGGAAGCGGAGGTTGCATTGCAGCAACAACCGCGAAGCACGCATCGCCGGCTCTCATGAACATCTGCTTGTGATCTCCGCGGCCGGATCGAACGCATTTTGCCGCCGCGGGGCCCATGGCATAATCACGGGAACTGGACCACCGGTTGCAACCACGTGAGGGGCCTTCGACCATGACCACCACCAACGCGCGCGAACCGAGAGTGCATCCGGTGCCGATCCTGTCGCTCCGGCCGACGCAGATGACGGTCGGCATGCGCGAGGTCAAGGAGAAGCGAAAGCGCTGGCGCGAGCACGACAAGAAGAAGCAGGCCGACCTGCTCGGCAATCACATGATCCCCGTCGTCTACGGACCGGATCAGCGCTACTACGTGATCGACCATCATCATCTCGGCCGCGCATTGCATGACGAGGGCGTCAAGGAGGTGCTGGTGACCGTGGTCGGCGACCTCAGAATGGTCGAGCGCGAGGCGTTCTGGGGCGTGATGGACAACAAGCGCTGGGTCTACCCTTACGATTCCAAGGGTGAGCGGCGGCCGTTCCGCGATCTGCCGAGATCGGTTGCCGATCTCAAGGACGATCCGTTCCGAAGCCTTGCCGGTGAGCTCCGCCGCATGGGCGGCTTCGCCAAGGACACCACGCCGTTCTCGGAATTCCTGTGGGCCGACTTTCTGCGCCGGCAACTGACGCGCAAGGCAGTCGATGCCAATTTCGACAAGGCGCTCGAGAAGGCCCTGTCCGCAGCCAAGAGCAAGGATGCTGTCTATCTGCCGGGTTGGTGCGGGCCGGCGGATGACGATTAGGCGCGGGCGCTCATATCAATCGCGTTGGAAGATCTTGGCGCCGGGGTAAACGCGGCGGGCGTAAGTCACGACCAGTGCGCGGTCCTGGGTTTCCAGGAAGGGCGTTCGGATCTTGCACGAGCCGACGATGAGGTGCCACAGACCATCGAGCTTCCGGATGACGACGTTCATTTGAATAATCCTCGATGACTCCGCATTCCCGCGAATTCGGCTTATCGCGGCGGTCTTGCGGTTCATGATCGTGGTCGCTGGCGTGAAATTCCCGGTACCGCTCGCGACCGCCGCAAGACAACGACGATCATTGTTAGATGGTTACGGCGCGCGGCCCGAGAAGCCGGATCTCATCACAGCCGCTTGAGCGAAGTCATTTCCCGCAGGGATGAAACCGTCCTGAAACAGAGCCACCCCATTTCTGTGGGGTAGTCGAGCTCACACAGGAGGCCAACATGCGCCGTCTGGTTTTCGTAGTCGCCGTGCTCGCAGTCGCCGCAGCAGGAATCTCGGCATCGTTCGCCGCTGTTCGCCACGCGAATACGCTGACATTCTCCGAGCGCTTTGCGCCGGCGCTCGAGTTGATGGCTAAGCGCTAGCGGCATAGCGCTGCGCGGTCGCAGGTACGCAACGGCGGGACGATCACTTCTGGTGTTGCGGGCCGGGTGAGGAGAGAAGGCGCTCCATCTCGGCGGCTGCCTCGCCGTCGCGCGCCTTCTGCAACAGCGTGTGGCGTTCGCTGCCGGCCGGCAGGTTCTTGGCTGCGGCGCGGGCGTCCTGCGTGAACTTGTTCAGGCGCTGCTGGAGCGACAGGGCCGGTCGCGTGCGGTTGCGCTTCTTGGTCATTGCTGGGCCTTTCCGGCGTGAAGCCCACCATGGGGAGGCGAGTGGCGTCCTTAACTTTTGTTGGAACCTGGGGCGTGGATCGCGGGTTTTTCATTGCAGCGGCGCTTCGGCGCCGGGGATTGCAATACAGGTCCCATCTCATACCAACCGGAGCTAGCTCGCGTGCCTAGCGATATGATCCGCGCTGCGCTTGTCAGGCGTTTGCGCACATCTTCAGGCATCTCGGACGACGACGTGAAGGAGATCGAGCAGCTCCCGATCGCGGTTCGTCAATACCCGGCGGAGACGCCCGTGGTCCGCGATGGCGAGCGCGCTACCGATTGCTGCCTGATCGCAGACGGATTCTGCGCGCGTTCCAAGACGATTCCAAGCGGCAAGCGCCAGATCCTCTCCATCCACATCCCCGGTGAGATCCCCGACCTGATGAGCCTGTTCCTGCACGTGATGGACCATGACCTGTCAACACTGACGCCGTGCACGCTCGGATTCATCAGGCACGAAACGCTGCGAAAATTGCACCAGCGCAGTCCAAGCGTTGCCGAGCTGTTCTGGCGAGACACGCTGATCGACTCCGCCATGTTCCGCGAATGGATCGTCAATGTCGGCCAGCGTCCCGCGCCCGCAAGGCTTGCCCATGTCATGATCGAGCTGCGCGAACGCCTCCGGGTCATCGAGCGTCTGGACGGCAACAGCTTCGAGATGCCGCTGACCCAGGAGCAGATCGGCGAAGCCTTGGGCATCACGGCGGTGCACGCCAACCGCGTGATCAAGCAGTTGCGTCAGGAGGGCATCGTCGAGCTGCACCGCGGCCGCGTCACGGTGCTGGACGAGCGGAAATTTTTGGAACTTGCCGATTTCGACGGCCGCTACCTGCATCAGTCGCCGACGCTTTGAGGCGCGCCTGGCGACTTGACCTACCGCAAATTCGTATCGATGCAGGGCGCTATGGTCCGTCGGCATGATTGCCGAACCGGTGTTGCCTGAATGTCGAGGGCGCAGGTGGCTGCGAGTCATGCTGACCCGGAGGCATCACCGTGAGCGTAATCTTTCGCATTCTCTTCATCGTTGCCGGTGCCATCACCGCGCTGTTCGTCGCGCGCGATGCCCTGAATTTCACGATCATCCAGACCTTCGTTGCCGTTTTGCTCGTCACCGTCATCGTCGGTGTCGGAAGCTTCTGGAGCCAGCGACGGAAAACCTGACGGGTGTGAGAGCCGCGTGCTGGCGCAGTCGGCTAGGTCCGCGGCGGCGCGTCCGGAGACGTCTCCGCGGTGTGCGCGTCCTCCTTGCCGCCGAGCACGCGGTGCAACCGTCGCTCGATGTGGCGGCCCACCGTCAGCAGCACGAAGGCGAGCGCCAGCGCGACGGCGACGATCTTCCACTGTCCGGCACCGCAGACGATGCCGATGCAGGCGGCGAGAAAGGTGCAGGCGGCGCTGGTCAGTCCGCGGACGCGAAATCCCATGCTTTGATGCACGATGACGCCGGCACCGAGAAAGCCGATGCCGGTAAGGATGCCCTGGATGACGCGGCTCGCGGCATCGGCGACCTTGGTTGGCTCGGCGAGCTGCAGGGCGAGCAGAACCACGGTCGCCGTGGAGAGCCCGACGATGCCAAGCGTCTTCAGCCCGATCGGCTTGCCGTGCAGGTCGCGGTCGAGGCCGATCGCGCCGGCGGCGACGGTCGCGGCACCGAGACGAGCAATGATTTCGGGCCAGTCGAGCTCCGTCATTTTTTCGGCAAGCGCCCCATGAGGTAAAACTCCTCGTTCGGCCTCATGCCGGTGAAGTTTGCCAGCCGATTGGACAGCGCGAAGAAGGCGGAGATCGCGGCGATGTCCCAGATGTCGTCGTCGCTGAAGCCGTGCGGTGCAAGCGACGCGAAGTCCTCCTCGGAGACGCGCTGTGCGTCTGCTGAGACCTTCATCGCGAAATCGAGCATCGCCTTTTGCCGCGGCGTAATGTCGGCCTTGCGGTAGTTCACAGCGACCTGGTCGGCGATCACAGGGTTCTTGGCGCGAATGCGCAGGATCGCGCCGTGCGCGATCACGCAATACTGGCACTGGTTGGCCGCCGAGGTCGCGACCACGATCATCTCGCGCTCGGCCTTGGTGAGACCGCCGTCCTTCTCCATCAGCGCATCGTGATAGGCGAAGAATGCGCGGAACTCGTCGGGCCGGTAGGCCAGCGTCAGGAACACGTTCGGCACGAAGCCGCTCTTCTCCTGCACGGCGAGCAGGCGCGTGCGGATGTCGTCGGGGAGGGTGTCGAGGGCGGGTGCAGGGAAGCGATTTGAAGGAGGAGGGGACATGACGATGTTCCGGATGGGGCTCTCGGGGAAACGCGGAACATAGTCGATCGCAGTCCCTCGCGCAAAGCGCTTGCGCGGACTACATCCTGGCTAACGCAGACAGAGCCGAGGTTCTCAAAGAGTCTTCAAATATTCGAGGAGTGCCTTCTTTTCGTCGTCGCTCAAGCGCGTACCATAGTCATGCCCGCAGCGGCTGTTTCCTGAATTGAGGTCGTTGCAATCGGTGACTGGACGGGTTGGCCCCTCTTGTGTGACGTCAAGACCAACATTCTTGATGTCGTATCTCGCGCCAACTTTGAATTGTGACATGCGCTTCGCAGGCGGTACGAGCAATTCCGCCAATGTCGGCACCGAGCCGTTGTGCAAGTAAGGCGCTGCGGCCCAAATTCCCTCCAGCACGCGAGCTTCATACTCGCCTCTGTTGAGGGTCCGCTCGAGAAGCGTCCCAGGTTCGATCGTCAGGCTTTCTGGCTGGTTCGGAGGTTGCGCGCTGCTGGGCGGCGCGATGGACGCCTTGACCGGAGCCGGTGACAGAGAGAGGGATGTGGAGGGCGCCTTTTGGGCATTGGGAGGCAACGAGGAGCCAAAGCCGTCACCGGAGCCGACGTCGCTCCCCAGATGCAGCTTATTGTCGAGGATCGCTCCGGCGACTGCACTGAACATCATGTGGACGGCATAATCCTCTTCCTCGAGGTGCCTGGCGATCAACGGGATACCTGCTCCCTTCAGCGCGCCGGTCTTCACCCTCCAACCAAGCTCGTCGAATTGACGTGTGTCGGTGCCGACGTTCTGAACCGGCGTCACCCACGTCGTAACGAACAGGTCGCGCAGAGCACGGACTTCCTTCTTCTCGTGACACCCCTTGCTGCACTGCCTCTCGAAGATTTTTTGACCGTCTTTAGCCAGCTTCGAGTCGATAGGCCAATCTGATGGCCATTTTGGCGGGCCCATCTTCAAGACCAGCTTCTCGAGTCTTTCCAGCCCCTCGAAGTTGATGGAGTTGGCGTAGTCGTAGTCGAAGAATAAGCCGGACGAACGCTTTGGTTCGAAGTTGGCGAACGCCAGAGCCTGCCCGGTGTTCCGGGCAAGTGCAAAAACGCGGTTTCCATTCAACACAAAACCGGCCCAGTCGGTTTGGTTCTGCATCGGTGTGTTCCACAGGAAAGGATACCGCACGGGAGCGTCGGCAATCCGCATGTTTTCCTTGATCAAAAATCAGGCGGCGGCCCAACGTCGGTGCCGGATATGCGGTTGAAGATGATCCCGACGGCGTCCAGCCGCCCAGGCCCCCAGCCAACTGGCGGCAATGTACCGGCCACGAATGCATGAACGCGCCGGTGCCATGCATCAACCCTCTGCCGTAGTGCGGCTACATCGGCAGCAGAGGGTGTCGCAGGTTGGGAGACGGCCGCAGCAAATGCAGCGAATGCCGTGTCGCTGGCGGTTGCGTCTTCTACCGCCTTGTCCAGGTCGCTCAGGAACTCCTGGAAATCCATAAAGGCCGGACCGCCATCGATGCGGTACGTCTTGCCCTCCACTTCAACCTGCCGCGTGTGGCACGCGGAGCATGTTATCCCGACCATCTGGGACTCTGCGGGACCTGTGGTGTGGAGGCCGACGGGGAGGTTGGCATTGTTGCCCGGATTTGGGAGAAAGCCGTATCGGGTCAGACCATCCGAGAGGAACGGTTGTCCGTCCTTCGCTTTCAATGCCCGTAGCCAGGTGAGCTTGATTAAGCGGGAGCCTTGGTCGCGCGTGTAGTAGTCAGCCCTGTCTTCCGCTGTCCATTTCGGGCCTTGGTCGACATATATTGGATCGCCGAGAGCGGTCTCAATTACCGAACTTGCGGCGACGGCCAGCGCAAAGCGAATGAGGAAAGCGACACGACGCATCGCATGACCCTCCATAAACTACAATTGAATCACCTGTTTTCTCGAAACCAGAATCTGTGGAGATATGCGCAGCTGGGCGAGACGCAGCTCGCCCGGTAGCGACGAAAGCCGTCAGAAATAGCCGCCGAATGCTCGAGATTGTACTTCTTGGCAAAGTCCCGTCAAGGTCGTTGCTCCGAGCCGAAGCTCCGGATTGCATGCCACGCCCGTCGAGCGGGGCGAGTCCGGGACACGGGGCTCTGTGAACTGGTGTGTCTCGACACAAGCGGCGTTGCTAAACCGCGAGCCGGGATCCGTCCCAGGCAACAATGCCAAACTGATCGCAAATCGCGCGCATCTCGGCAAGATCCTCAACGACGCGGGCGGTGCCAGGCTTCGCCTCGGCGAGCAGTCGCGCCCTCAAACCAAGGCATTCGACGATCATCCATGGATTCCTGATGGTCCTGGCGATGGAAAGAGCAGCATCCAAGGCGCTCAGGCCACGCTCGGATTTCCCGTCCCGAACGAGAGCCTCAGCGTAACCCGCATAGAGCAAGCAGAGCTCGATCTGGCCTGTCCGCAGATGCGTGCCGCTCTCTATACAAGTGTCTATCAGGTCGACGGCCTGATGTGCCTGACCTGTTCGTGCCAGAGCGGTCGCTATTGC
Organism: Bradyrhizobium japonicum USDA 6; assembly: GCF_000284375.1. Lineage (NCBI taxonomy): Bacteria > Pseudomonadati > Pseudomonadota > Alphaproteobacteria > Hyphomicrobiales > Nitrobacteraceae > Bradyrhizobium > Bradyrhizobium japonicum. The sequence goes on along the minus strand of NC_017249.1, from coordinate 6,106,901 downwards.
TCCGGTCAGGTTGGCCTTGCTGGCATCGTAGCCGTTACGTTCGACGATCTCCCTTGCAATCGACAAGCATTCCACAGCCTGGTCATTTCGATGGAGCATGAGGAGATTTCGCCCCATCGTAATGCGGGCGAGCACTTGCCCATATGAATCCTGTTCACGAACTGCGATCTCCAATGCACGCAATGCGAATCCGAGCGCCTCCGCATATTGACCTGTTGCATTCATGAACCAGCTCCTGAATGCCAAAACCGTGCATTTTGGACCGGCCGGTGTCCCGAGACGGGCAGTCTCGAGTTCTCCTGTGAGCATTTCATTCAGTTCGTCCATCGCCGCAATCGCGCGCTCGACGTGGCCCATGCCGTACAACACATTTGCCATGATGGTCTGATTTGAAAATACGAGTGCGGTCGATTCCAGCGCTCGGGCCGTTCTCAATCCCTCGCTCGTTATTTGCAGCGCTTCTTCATACCGGCCCTCAAACCAGTAGACCATCCCGAGTTGCGACTGGATGCTGCACACGTGAGCAATCCTGCCTTGGCGCCGCGCCAGCTCCAACGTTCGTGGCAAATGCATATTTACTTTTTTGAATTCGCCGAGTTGCAGCATCGAAGCGAAGCTCATTCGACCGAAGTCGACATATTTTTCCTCGGCGGCTTCCCCAAGACGCTCGATGAGCTTGAGCGCCCGGTCGTATATCAAACTGAGCGACGAGGCTGCGGCGTTCCGGCGCGCTTCGACGGCGGCCTCCCAGAGATAGCCAAGTGCAGCATCAGCATCTCCGGCTTCCTCTGCATGAAAGGCCAACTGTTCGTAACGACCATTCAGATTCGGGTAACGCCGAATGATCGCCTGGACAGCGGCCTGGTGGATTTCCAGACGCCGGCCACGTGGTATCGTGTTTGCACAGGCCTCGGCGATGATCTGATGCCGGAAACGCACGGAGTTACCCGCAAGCGGATGGACAAAAGCAAATCGGGCGAGCTCGAACAACGCAGTCAGCAGCTCGCCTACGTCCACGCCGAGCACCGTCGTAGCCAATTGGATCTCTACGCCCTCTCCCAGCAGGCTGAGCGTCTGCACGAATGCCTTCATCTTTGGAGAAAGCCGTTGCAGCCGCGCATGAATCACGGACTCGACGCTCTGAGGCAGCGAATGTTCGCTCGTTGCGTTCGTCGCGTCCGCCGAACGCAAGAATTCCTCCAATACGAAGGGGACGCCGTCGGCGCGATCGATTGCTCTCGCAAACACGGTCGAGGATCGAGTTTTCGGCCACAATTGGCGTCCCAAAGCCTCCATGTTGGCCCGCGACAGCGGTTGTAGATGAATGAGCGAGTCCGCAATCTCCATGGACTGGTCTGATGATTCCGGACGTCCGGTCAGCAATATGCAAAGCGGCTGTGGGGTACTTGCGCGCGCGAGTAGTTTCAGGAAATGGCGGCTTTCCGGATCGATCCACTGGAGGTCTTCGATCAGCAAAAGAGTTGGTCTATCAAGGGCCAATGCGAGGAAGGCATTGACGAGCGCGCGTGAAATTTGCGTTTGTGTATTGTCGGTCAATCGTTGGCGAGAGGACGCTTTTCCGACGACGAACAGGGCTTCGAGCTTTCTGCGATCGCCTGCTTCGACGTGCAGTTTCGCGAGCGCCTCGCGAATATGTGCATCCGAAGATGAGCTGTTTGCAGCGAGCATGTCGCCCACCAAGGTGCGGGCGGCGGCGAATGGGGTCGCACGTCTCTGCACCCCGCCATAAAAGACGCAGCATCTCACGTCGGATGTCAGCGCCTCGGCGATGACGGCTGTCGCAAGGCGGCTCTTGCCGATACCTGGTTCGCCCAGCAGGGCGACGGAGCAGCTTTTGGTGCCTGGGCCTGGGAGTAGCTCCCGAAGCGCCGCAAGTTCGTCGACACGGTTCACGATCGGATTTTGATAGCGGCTGGCGATTTCGTTGTGATCGACATCGTCCGGCCGGGCATTCAGCGTGTAGGCTTCGATGACCCGATCGGCGATTCCCGAAGTCGCTTTGTGTGCCGTAAGGTCGAGTGGCGATCGGCACAGCTTTGCAGTTTCGGCGCTAACCCTGATCTCGTCTGCCGCCGCTTCCTGCTGCAGCTTGGCAGCAACGTGCACAGTCGCTCCGGCAACGTCGAAGCGGGCGATCGCATTTTTGCCGCCTATGCGTAAGCCGACCAAGCCGGAGTGAAGTCCGACGCGAAAATTGACCGGATCTCCCCTGGGGCCGGTCGACTGGCTATGACTCTGAATGTCCCAGGCTGCGATGCACGCACGATCCGCATGATCCTCATAAGCGGTTGGCCAGCCGAATATGGCAATGCCACCGTCGCCCGCATAGTGGACAATCTGTCCCCCGAGACGCTCCACGGAGCTGCGGATGTGATCCAGCCACTGGTCCAAAAACGCTTGAGCTTCATCGGGATCGCAAGCGGCGATGTGGCGAGTCGAACCCACCATGTCGACGGCGAGCACCGTTATGATGTTACGATCCGCAATGTTGGCACCGCCCACGGACATCCTCGCGCCCCGCGTGCTCAAACCGGCTCCAAAGGCAAAGGTAGCACGAAGGGCGAGCCTTGGGCTATCCGCGAGACGCGGCCTTGAGCCGCGATATCCGGGGCATTCCCCGTCGCTCACGACTGTCCGCTCTGCGGGAAATTCCAGAGGCGATCGTGATTCAATCGAGCGGCTGCGGCGTACTGGATGCCCCGGTCGAGCCGGGGGCATGACAGCGGAATTTGCCGAAGCGGTGTCCGTTCCTTACCGCAGTGGCTTCTTCAGCAGCGAGAAACGATCCGGATCGAGCCCCATCGAGGGCTGCAGCATCGGCGCTTCGGCGGTCGCGAGCGTCTTTGCGGGCGGCTGCGAAAACACCGGATCGTTCGGCACGTCGCGTTGCGAGGTGGCGCCGCGCCAGCGCTCGAGCACGGCGCCGACGAAATGCATGTCGTGACCGGAGGTGACCGACGGCACGCTTGAGATGGTGGCTTCGCCGCGCGGCAATTGGTGCGGCGGCACCTCCTTGAAGCGCAGGCGGGTCGGCAGCGCGACGCCTTCGCCGAACGCCAGCACCTCGCGGGTGCCGAGCGATGGCACGAAGGACAGCAGGTTCGCGGCCGCGTCCGACACCGCGGCGCGCAGCAGCGCCTGGTCGCGCTCGTTGGCCAGACGCATCGTGAACAGCGTGTTGCACTGGGAGATGATGGTGGCGTCGAGCTCGGCCGGACGCTGGGTGATGAGGCCGAGATAGACGCCGTATTTGCGGCCTTCCTTGGCGATGCGCGACACCGCCTTGCGGGTCGGCCCGAAGCCGACATTGCGGTCGGCGGAGGCGTAGCGGTGCGCTTCCTCGCAGACGAACAGCATCGGCGACACGCCGTCGCTCCACAGGCCGAAGTCGAAGGCCATGCGGCACAGCACCGAGACGACGGAATCGATGACCTCGGCCGGGAAGCCGGCGAGCTGCATCACCGTCATCGGCTTGCCGTTGGCGGGCAGGCGGAACAGATGGCTGATCACCTCGGCCATGGTGTCGCCGCCGACATTGGCGTTGTCGAACATGAAGGCGTAGCGCGGGTCGTTGCGGACGGCCTCGATGCGCGAGATCAGCTTGTGATAGATGATGCGCGAGGAGCGGTTTTCCAGCTTGCCCATGCGCTCGTCGATCAGAGAGATCAGATCGACCAGGCGGTACGGCACCGGCGTGTCGACGGTGAAGCCGACCTGCTTGGGATCGATGCGCTTCAGGCCGAGCCGATCGGTGTTCTGATACTGGGTGTAGATGCCCTTGGCCATCGGGATCACCTCGGCGAGGACGTCGAGCTCCTCGGGCACGCCGGCGCGGCCGCCGAACAGCACGTCGACGATCTCCTCGAAGTTGAACAGCCAGAACGGCAGCTTCAGGTTCCGCGGGTTGAGCACCAGCGCGCGGTCGCCGAAGCAGCGGCCATATTCGTTGTGCACGTCGAGCAGGAAGATGCGCAGGTTCGGGCGTGATTTGAGGATCTCATTGAGCAGCAGCGACACGCCGGTGGATTTGCCGACGCCGGTCGATCCCAGCACCGCGAAATGCTTGGAGAGCATTTCCTCGACGTCGACATAGGCGACGACGGAGCGGTCCTGCTGGAGGAAGCCGACATTGATCTGGTCCGATCCGGTCGGCGCGTAGATCGTGCGCAGCTCCTGGCTCGTGATCAGGTCGACGGAATCGCCGATGGTCGGATAGTTGGTGACGCCGCGCTGAAACTTGGCCTTGTCGGCGGCATTGTGGATTTCGCCGAGCAGGTCGACCGACGCGATGGCGATGTAGTCGGAGCTCGAGAGGTTCTCGCAGGACACCTCTGTGATCATGGCGACGATCACCGAGCTGGCGCAGCGGATGCTGACGAAACGGCCGACGGTGGCCCGAATTTCCGAGACCGGCATCTGGCTTGCCGCCAGTAGCCCGACCCGGGCGAGCGACCCGCGTACCGAAATCACGCGTCCAAAGGATGTCACGATGGATGAACCTGGCAAGAGCAAGGGGTTTAACCCTGACTATGCGTGCCGCGGCTGGACAAACGGTTAAACGGCAGGCGCGGGGGCTTTGTTAAATCTGCGACAATTCGGTTGAGAGATTTGCTCCTAATGCATAGTTGCGGGCGGAATCGGTAGGCAAATACTGCTTTTCTGGGCCGATAGGCCCGAGAGCGTTTAAGGAAGATTTTACCATTCGGGCATTCGGCCGATGAGCCCGCGTCGCAAGGCGGTGGTGCCGGTGGCGTCGAGATCGGTTCGGGGTTTGATTTGTTGACGGGACCTAATCATTTGTACATTAGTACAAATGCACCCGCGGCCTGGATGCCGCCCCCGGACACTTGAGTGCGTTTGCAGCCTTGCGTCCGGTTGCGCGATCCGGTCCGGCGGATCGCAGCCACGTCTGGAGGAAAGCATGCAGCCTGAACTGATCCTCGATCTTGCTCATCTCGGCCACATGGAACTGCTGACGCCGAAGCCCGACGAGAGCCTGAAGTTCTTCGTCGACGTCATGGGCATGACCGTCAGCGGGCAGAAGGGCGAGTCGGTTTACTTGCGCGGCTGGGACGATTACGAGCGCTATTCGCTCAAGCTCACGGCGTCGAAGACATCAGGCATGGAGCATATGGCGCTGCGCGCGCGCAGCCAGCAGGCGCTTGAGCGCCGCGTTGCCGCGCTCAAAGGCTCCGGCTTCGACATCGGCTGGATCGACGGCGACATGGGGCAGGGGCCGACCTTCCGCTGCCGCGACCCCGACGGCCATATCGTCGAGCTCTATTACGAGACCGAATGGTACCAGGCGCCGCCGGAGCTTAGACCTGCGCTGAAGAACCAGGCGCAACGCTTTCCCGCGCGCGGCGTCAACGTTCGCCGTCTCGACCATCTCAACTGCCTCGCCGTCGACATCAAGGCCAACCGCGAGTTCTTCGAGAACTATCTCGGCTGCCGCCTCACCGAGCAGATCGTGCTCAACGACGGGCGGGAAGCGGCAATGTGGCTGACGATGTCGAACAAGAGCTACGATTTTGCCTATTCGCTGGACCATTCCGGCACGCCCGGCCGCTTTCACCATGTCACCTACGCGCTCGACAGCCGCGAGGAGATTTTGCGCGCCGCCGATATCTTCCTGGAGAACGGCGTGCACATCGAGACCGGTCCGCACAAGCACGCGATCCAGCAGACCTTCTTCCTCTATGTTTACGAGCCCGGCGGCAACCGCGTCGAGGTCGCCAACGCCGGCGCGCGCCTCATCCTCGCCCCCGACTGGAAGCCGATCGTGTGGACCGAGGAGGAGCGCAAGAAGGGCCAGGCGTGGGGATTGAAGACGATCGAGTCGTTCCACACCCACGGCACGCCGCCTGTGGAGGCGAAGAAGCACGGCTAATGTTGTAGCTCTGACGCTTTATCCTCGCGGTGTCATTCCGGGGCGACGCGAAGCGGCGAGCTATGATGCGCAATTGCGCATCTGAGAATCCATAACCCCGACTGGCGGCTATGGATTCCGGGCTCCCTCGCTGCGCTCGGGCCCCGGAATGACGGAAGAGGCGGCACTAGTGCGTTGAGGTGCGCACCCGCGTGATCGTCTCGCGGACGCCGGTCCAGGCCGGCTTGTCCGGCGCGAACTGCTTGCGAAGGAAGCTGACGAGCTCTTCGACTTGTGCGTCGCTCATGCTGTTCTTGAAGGCCGGCATGTAGCCGAGGTCGCTGGAGACGGGCTCAATGATGCCGTGAAGGACGACCTGCACGAGATTGTCCGATGTCGCGCTGTGCAGATTGCTGTTGAGTGCGAGCGAGGGCCGAGTTCCGAACAGCGGCAGGCCGCTGACCTCGTGGCAGACGGCGCAGGCGCCCTGATAGAGCCGCGCGCCGGTGGAAGGCGCCACCATGACTTGCGTTGCACCTTCCAGCTTCGCGGCGAGCGCATCCTGCGTCTGCGTATCGGTTGCGAAGTCGTTGAACGAGTTGAGGTAGATCGCCATCGCGCGGATGTCCTGGTCGGGTAGCGCCGTGAGATCCCTGACAATCGGCGCCATCGGGCCGGCGGCGACGCCGTGATAGCGCGAATGGCCGGTGCGCAAATAGGCGAAAAGCTCGTCCTCATTCCACGGGATCGGTGCGCGTGAGAGCGAGGTCAGCGACGGCGCCTCCCAGCCCTCGGCAAAGCCGCCGACGAGGTAGGCATTGCGCTGCTCGGCGCCGAGCGCGTTGCGCGGCGAATGGCAGCCGCTGCAATGGCCGAGGCCCTCGACGAGATAGGCGCCGCGATTCCACTGCTCGGATTTGGCGGGATCGGGCTTGAATTCGCTCGTCCTGTGAAACAGCGCATTCCAGCCCGCAAGCAGAGGACGGAGGTTGAACGGGAAGGCGAGCGCATTCGCCGGCGCCGTAGCGGGAGCCGAAGGCTGGGTCATCAGGTAGGCGTAGAGCGCCTGCATGTCGGCGTCGCTGGTCTTGGCGAAATGGGTGTAGGGGAAGGCGGGGTAGAGCTGCCGTCCGTCGCGGTGCAGCCCGTCGCGCATCGCGCGCTCGAAGGCGGGATAGGACCAGGCGCCGATGCCGGTCTCGACGTCGGGCGTGATGTTGGTTGAGTAGATCGTGCCGAACGGCGTCTGAAGTGCGCGGCCGCCGGCGTTGAGCACGCCATTGAGGCTGGTGTGGCACTCCGCGCAATTGCCGAGTGCTGCGAGCTGCTCTCCGCGCGCGATCGTTGCCGCGGAGTAGACCGATGGATCGGGACGTGCGATCGGCGCGATCGCGCGCCCGGGCAGGAGAGCTGCGCCGACGCCGATCGCGGCAGTGCAGACGGCCGCGATCGTCGTGAAGATGCCGGCGCGCTTGGCGAACGGATTCTCCCAGATGCGGGACGGTTTCGGCGCTGCGGGCGCGGGCAGAGCTTGCGGCACGGGCGATGCCTCACCGTGCAATCCCTTCAGGATGCGATCCGGCGTGAACGGCGGCTCGCGGAAGCGCACGCCGGTGGCGTCGAAGATGGCGTTGGCAATCGCCGCAGCGCTCGGCACCGAGGCGGACTCGCCGACGCCGAGCGGCGGCTGGTCCTGACGCGGCAGCATCAGCACGTCGATCTTGGGCACGTCGGGGAAGGGGATGATCGGGTAGGCGCCCCATTCGCGCGCCGTCACCGCGCCACGCTCGAACGAAACCTCTTCCATCAGCGCGCGGCTGGTGGACTGGATGACGTTGCCGTGGATCTGGTGGCGCACGCCGTCCGGATTGATCATCAGGCCAGAATCCTGCCCGGCAACGACGCGCGTGACACTGACATCGCCGGTGGTCTTGTTCACGGCGACATCGGCGACCCAGGCCGACCACGCGGCGCCATAGCCGGGAAACTTGCTGTGGACATAGAGCGCATAGGCAAAGCCGCGCCCGTGCACGACGTCGCCGTCTTTCTCTTCGCGGACCGGCCGGGGCGTCCAGCCCGCGCGTTCGGCCACCGCATTGACGAGATCGACGGCGCGCTGGTCCTTCAGGTAACGCAGGCGGTATTCGATCGGATCGACACCGGCCTCGGTCGCGGCCTCGTCGATATAGGATTCATGTGCGAAGGTGTTCGGCAGGGCCGAGACACCGCGAAACCAGGACGCGCGCACGATCGGCGCCATGTCGTGGGCGACGACGCGCATGTGGTCGTAGTCGTAGGGCGGGATCGCCGTGCGGTCGCCCATCTGGAGCACCGCGGGCTCCGGCGAAATCCGGCCCGTCAGCAGCAGCGCCAGCGTCGGCGCGGCGTTCGAGGGATAGCGGGTGGCGAGATCGTAAGCAGCGATGCCGCCGTCGGCGTCGAGCCCGCCATTGACATCGATGAGCTGCGCGGTGCCCTTGGGTTCCCAGGCATGCTCCTGCTCGCGCGTCAGCTGCACGCGCACGGGCCGGCCGACGGCGCGCGACAGCAGCAGCGCATCCGCGGTGACGTCATCGGCGCAGTTGCGGCCGTAGCAGCCGGCGGCCTCCAGGCGGATCACCTCGATCTCGCTTTCGGAGCGTTCGATCAGGAGCGCCAGATCGCTGCGCAGGACATGCGGGTTCTGCGTGCCGGACCAGACGCGGATGTTGCCGTCCTGGACATCGGCGACCGCGCAGGACGGGCCGATCGAGGCGTGCATCTGGTACGGCCACACATAAGTGCGCTGCATCGGCTTGGCCGCGCCCGATATCGCCGCATCGACATCGCCCTTGTCGATCAGCGTGCGCGGCGTCGACGGGTTGGCGCGCAGCGCGGTCTCGACGTCGGCGAGATCGGTCAGGCCGGGCGTCGGCTTCCAGCTCAGCGCGAGCTGCTCCGCCGCGCGGATCGCGTTCTCCTCGCGTTCGGCGACCACGCCGACGAAATCACCGATGCGCACGACGGCAATGATGCCGGGAATGTCGCGTACCGAGGACTCATCCACCGCGATCAGGCTGGTGCCGACGAAGGGGCCGGCATCGACGCCGGCATAGGGCGGGCGCACCACGCGGCCGTGCAACATGCCTGATAGCCGGATGTCGTGCACGAAGGTCAGCTCGCCCGTCGCCTTGGCGGGCAGGTCGACGCGCGGCGTCGACTGGCCGACGATGGCGTAGTCGCCAACGGGCTTGAGCGCGACGTCGTCGGCAAGTTCGAGGCGAATGGTCTCTCCGCCGATCAGTTCGCCATAGCTGACGCTGCGGTTGTGCCCGCGCACGAGGCCGTCTTCGATCTTGAGGTCGCTGGCCGGCAACTCCAGCCGCTCGGCTGCGCGCGCGATCAGGAAGTGCCGCGCCTGGGCTGCGGCCTTGCGCAGGGGGACGGCGGTGATCTGAATGGTCTCGCTCGCGATCGTCGCACCCTGGTTCGGAACCACGGCGGTATCGCCGAGCACCACGACGACGCGCGCAAAGGACACATCCAGCTCCTCGGCGACGATCTGGCCGAGTGCGGTGCGGATCCCGGTGCCGAGATCGACGTGGCCGTTATAGGCCGTGACCGATCCATCCGCGGCGATGCGGACGAAGGTCTCTGACGTGATCTCGTCCACGGTGCGGACGACGACGAGCGAACCGAATTGCCGCTCAGCTCCGTTCGAAACAGGGGAGGCCATCAATCAACGGCCTCAGTGATCTGGCCGGATGCGCGCATCACCGCGCGCAGGATCTCGACATGCGTGCCGCAGCGGCAGAGATTGTAGCGCAGCGCCGCCAGCGCCTCCTGCTCGGTCGGCTGCGGGTTGATCGCGAGCAGCGCCTTGGTGGTCATGATCATGCCGTTGAGGCAGTAGCCGCACTGCGCGGCCTGCTCGTCGATGAAGGCCTGCTGCACCACGTCCGGCTTGTCGCGCGTGCCGAGCCCTTCGAGCGTCAGGATGTCGCGGCCTGCGCAGCCGCCGACGGGAATCACGCAAGAGCGCGCGGCCAGCCCATCGATCAGGACAGTGCAGGTGCCGCATTCGCCCAAGCCGCAGCCATATTTCGGACCGTTGAGCGCGAGATCGTTGCGCAGCACATAGAGCAGTGGCGTCTGCGGCGCTGCCGTGATCTCGTGGATCCTGCCGTTCACGGTGAGGCGGATCAGTGTCTGCGTCATCCTCGTTCCCAAGCCCGTGGCCAAGTGCTCGTCAAAACCTACGTCGCGACGATACCGTTTGTACACAAACGTGCAAGCCGCGCATGCCGCACTGCAGCGCGACTGCCTTCTTTGTGGACAGAGCGGATAGGCAAATGGGGTTTTATGCGGCAGCCGCACCTTTTGCGCCGCACCGCCGCTTGACAGCCTTCGGGAGGGCGCGCAACATCGTTCGTATACGAATGATAACCGCAGTCGGCTGGCTTTGACATGGTGACTGAAACGACGAGCGCCGCCATCGACAAGATCCGTTGCGATGCCTGTCCGGTGATGTGCTACATCAAGCCGGGCGCGGCGGGCGCCTGCGACCGCTATGCCAATCACGATGGCAAGCTCGTCCGCGTCGACCCGCACGTGATCCTGGAACGCACCGTCTCGCATGGCGGCAAGCTCGTTCCGTTCAGCCGCACCGAAGACTGGGACGGCAAGATCGTCCACGAGCCCTCAACCTTTGTCACCGCGATCGGTGCGGGCACGACCTATCCCGACTACAAGCCGGCGCCGTTCATCGTCTCCTCCGAGATCGATGGCGTCGACATGGTGACCGTGGTTACCGAGGGCATCTTCTCCTATTGCGGCATCAAGGTGAAGATCGACACCGACCGCTATCTCGGCCCGGAAACCGCGACCGTTCGCGCGCAAGGCGAGGCGGTCGGCCACGTCACCACCAGCGAATACGGCTCGCAGATGCTGTCGCTCGGCGGCGTGCATCATCTTACCGGCGGCTCCAAGAAGGAGGGCCGCGTCACCTGTGACACCCTGATGGATCTCGCCAATTGCAAGGCGGTCGAACTGACCATCGACGGCGGCGCCAGCGTGGTGGTGCAGGCCGGTCAGCCGCCGATCGTCAACGGCATGAAAGAGGAGCGCATGCGCGTCGGCTGCGGCTCGGCGACGATCGGCATGTTCGCCAAGCAATGGCACGGCAAGGTCGACGAGGTCGTCGTCGTCGACGACCACATCACCGGCGTACTCTCGGAGCACCAGGCCGGCAAGCTGCTCGACATCGCCGACACCGGCATCAAGATGAAGGGCCGTCGCTCGACGCCAGGCCGCTATTTCCAGGTCGCCGATCCCGGCACGGGCTGGGGCGGCACCAACATCTCCGATCCTCTCGCGATTCTCGGACCGTTCGACGCCAAGGAAGCCAAGCCCGGTCTCTCCATGCTGATGGTCTCCACGACCGGCGAGCACGCGTCTTACTATGTGCTCGACGAAGCCCTGAAGCCGGTCGAGACCGAGATGCCTGATGACCTGAAGTTCTCGGTCGAGCGCATCCAGGAAAATTGCGAGCCGGCGCTGTGCACTGTGCTGTTCATGGCCGGTGCCGGCGGCTCCTTGCGCGCCGGCGTCACCGACAATCCGGTACGGCTGACGCGTTCGGTGAAGGACGCGCTGACGCGCGTCACCAGCGGCGGTGCGCCTGTTTATGTCTGGCCGGGCGGCGGCATCACCTACATGGTCGATGTGACGCAGATGCCTTCGAGCGCGTTCGGCTACGTGCCGACGCCGGCGCTGGTCGCGCCGATCGAGTTCACGATGAAGCTGTCGGACTACGCCGCGCTCGGCGGGCACATGGATTATGTGAAGCCGCTGTCCGAGGTGCAGAACGGCGAAGATGTTCGCCAATTGCCCTGGCAGAACCCGATTCCGGGACGCCGGGCATGACCAGGCTCCCGCAAATCGCATTGCTGTCTGGTGGCCGGCGGCTGCATTTGCAGGATGGACCGATTGATTTGATCGTGGAGGCGAGGGGGCGCGCGGACGCAGTGCGTGCGGCCTATGAAGCGGCGGCGCGGCGTTTCACCGGACTGCTCGACGAACTCTGCGCGGAATTGCCGGAACTGCGGACGGTTGCTGAGAAGCAGACTTCGCTGAAGGGCGTGGTGGCGCGTCGGATGCACGCTGCTGTCGCATCCTATGCCTCCGATTGCTTCATTACGCCGATGGCCGCGGTTGCCGGCAGCGTTGCAGAGGAGATTCTTGGCGCCATGCTTGGCGCTGCGGCGCTCGATCAGGCCTATGTCAACAATGGCGGCGATATCGCGCTGCATCTCGGCGAGGGCGAGCATTTCTCGGTCGGCCTGATGGATCGGCCTGATCGTGCCGGCGTGCTGCGCAAGATGAGGGTCTACTCAGGTGATCCCGTGCGCGGCATCGCGACCAGCGGGCGTCACGGCCGCAGCTTTTCGCTCGGCATTGCCGACGCGGTCACGGTGCTGGCTGCCACCGCATCGCAGGCCGATGCGGCCGCGACGGTCATCGCCAATGCCGTCGATCTGCCTGGGCATCCCGCCATCATCAGAAAGCCCGCGAACGAGCTTCAGCCCGACAGCGATCTCGGCGCGCGTCTCGTCACCCGCGATGTCGGTGAATTGTCGCAGAATGAGGTCGCGGCCGCGCTGGAATCTGGCGCGGAATGTGCACGGCAATTGTTCGATCGCGGATTGATCGAGGGTGCCGTGTTGCAGCTTTGTGGTGATATGCTTGTCATCGGGACCAAGGATATAGAAGAGCAACGAACGCGCCCGCTCGTGCTGGAGAACGCGGTCGATGCCTGAACAGGGAAGCGAAACATGAGCGCGATCATCCGCAAGATCGTCACCGTCGTCGAAGAGACGCAGATGGAAATGGGCCGCCAGGTCTCGCCGCCGACGCGGCGCGCCGCGGCGATCGCCGTGATCGAAAATCCCTTTGCCGGCAAATATGTCGAGGATCTCTCGCCCCTGATCACGATCGGCGAGGAGCTCGGCGATCTCTTGGCGAAGCGCGCGGTGGCGGCGCTGGGCATCGATGGCGCGAAGGCGCAGAGCTACGGCAAGGCCGCGGCGGTCGGCGAGAACGGCGAGCTGGAGCATGCAGCGGCTATCCTGCATCCGAAGATGGGCGCTCCGGTGCGCAAGGTTCTGAGCAAGGGCGCGGCGCTGATCCCGTCGTCGAAGAAGCGCAGCGGTCCGGGCACGACGCTGGATATTCCGCTTGGTCACAAGGACGCAGCCTTCGTGCGCAGCCATTTCGATGGCATGGAGGTGCAGATCAACGACGCGCCGCGCGCCAACGAGATCATGGTCGCGGTCGCCGTCACCGATAGCGGCCGTCCCTTGCCGCGCGTCGGCGGCCTGACGGTTGCGGAAGTGAAGGGCGAAGACGGTTTGAGATAGAGTTTGAACCGGGGAGGCGGGCACAGCTTCTCCGACAAGATCACGCTGAAGACGTAGAGAGTTCAAAACTGGAGGTTGGGATGCGAGCGAGAAACACTTTTGTGGGCGCGGCCTTCGCGCTGCTGGCGGGCGGCATGGCTCATTCGGCCGTGGCGCAGGAGATCAAGATCGGCGAGATCAACAGCTACTCGCTGTTGCCGGCGTTCACCGAGCCCTATCGCAAGGGCTGGCAGCTGGCAGTCGAACAGGTCAACGCGGCCGGCGGCATCAACGGCAAGAAGCTCGTCGTCGTCTCCAAGGACGACGGCGGCAAGCCGGCGGATGCGCAGACCGCGGCCAACGAGCTGGTGTCGAGCGAGGGTGTCGCGATGCTGACGGGGACGTTCCTGTCGAACATCGGCCTCGCCGTCAGCGACTTCGCCAACCAGAAGAAGGTGTTCTTCCTCGCGGCCGAGCCACTGACGGATGCCATCACCTGGTCCAAGGGCAACAAGTACACCTTCCGCCTGCGTCCCTCCAACTACATGCAGGCCGCGATGCTGGTGGAAGCAGCCAGCAAGCTGCCGGCCAAGCGCTGGGCGACGATCGCGCCGAACTATGAATACGGCCAGTCGGCGGTCGCGGTGTTCAAGAAGCTGATGTCGGAGAAGCGCCCGGACATCCAGTGGGTCGACGAGCAGTGGCCGCCGCAGGGCAAGATCGACGCGGGTCCGGTGGTGCAGGCGGTTGCCGCGGCCAATCCCGAAGCGATCCTCAACGTCACCTTCGGCGCCGACCTCGTGAAGCTCGTGCGTGAGGGCAACACCCGCGGCCTGTTCAAGGGGCGCGAGGTCGTCTCGTTCCTGACCGGCGAGCCCGAATATCTCGATCCGCTCAAGGACGAGACGCCGGAGGGTTGGATCGTCACCGGCTATCCCTGGTACTCGATCAAGACGCCCGAGCATGACGCGTTCCTGAAGGCCTACCAGGCCAAGTACAACGACTATCCGCGCCTGGGTTCGATCGTCGGTTACCAGACCATCAAGGCCGCCGCTGCGATCCTTGCGAAGGCTGGCTCGACCGATCCGGAGAAACTGATTGCCGCGGCGGAGGGGCTGTCGATGCCGTCGCCGTTCGGTGAGATCACTTTCCGCAAGATCGACCACCAGTCGACGCTCGGTGCCTATGTCGGCAAGACCGCGCTGAAGGACGGCAAGGGCGTGATGGTGGACTCCGTCTACAAGAAGGGCTCCGACTATCTGCCCAGCGATGCCGAAGTCGAGAAGCTGCGTCCGAAGGATTGATCTCTTCCTTCTCCCTCGCCCCGCTTGCGGGGAGAGGGGCGGGGTGAGGGGGAGCCTCCGCGAGGGAGGTGACAGACGACTCGCGGAGACTCCCCCTCACCCGAATTGCACCGGACGATGCTTCGCATCGCCGGGCACAATTCGACCTCTCCCCACAAGCGGGGCGAGGTGACCCAAACACCTAACCCGGACCGCCGATGGCCTTTTATGTCGTACAGTTTCTGACCGGTCTCGCCAGCGCAGCGTCGCTGTTTCTGGTGGCCTCGGGCCTGTCGATCATCTTTGGCGTGACGCGGATCGTGAATTTCGCGCATGGCGCCTTCTATATGATCGGCGCCTACATCGCCTTCACGCTCACCGAGCGGCTTTCGGGCGCGTTCGGCTTCTGGGGCGGGATCGTCATGGCCGCGTTTGCCGTGGCCTTGATCGGCGTGATTGTCGAGATGGTGCTCCTGCGCCGCATCTATCACGCGCCCGAGCTGTTCCAGCTGCTTGCGACCTTCGGCCTGACCTTGATGGTCGAGGATCTCGTCGTGCTGATCTGGGGCCCCGACGATCTCGTCGGCCGCCGCGCGCCGGGCTTCAAGGGCGCCATCGATTTCTTCGGCCAGAACATTCCGAGCTACGATTTGTTCCTGATCGTGCTCGGACCGGTCGTGCTCGGCATTCTCTGGCTGCTGTTCCAGCGCACGCGCTGGGGCGTACTGGTGCGCGCGGCGACGCAGGACCGCGACATGGTCGCAGCGCTCGGCGTCAACCAGAAATGGCTGTTCACATCCGTGTTTGCGGTCGGCGTCTTCCTTGCCGCCCTCGGCGGCGCGCTCCAGATCCCGCGCGATGCCGTGCATCATGCCATGGACCTGCGTATCATCGTTGAGGTCTTCGTCGTCGTCGTGATCGGCGGCCTCGGCAGCATCGTCGGCGCCTTCGTCGCGGCGGTGCTGGTCTCCGAGCTCAACGCCTTCGGCATCCTGATCTTTCCAAAGATCTCCATCATCCTGGTCTTCCTGGTGATGGCGGTGGTGCTGATCGTCAGGCCCTGGGGCCTGTTCGGCAAGCCGGAGGCGGCCGCGCGCAAGACACCGGGCCTCACCGTCAATCCCTGGCGGCCGCTGACGTCGAACGAGCGGCTCGCCGCGCTCGCCGCACTCGTCATCGCGGCGACGCTGCCGCTGTTCGCCGGCAATTACGTTCTCACGGTCGGTTCGGAGATCGCGATCTTCGTGATCTTCGCCGTCAGTCTGCATTTCCTGATGTCGGTCGGCGGTCTCGCATCCTTCGGGCATGCCGCTTATTTCGGTCTCGGCGCCTACGGCGTCGCCTTCCTCGCCAAGATCGCAGGGTTGCCGATGGTCGTGTGCGTGCTGCTCGGGCCGCTGCTGGGCTGCATGGGCGCGGCCGTGTTCGGCTTCTTCGCGGTGCAGCTGTCCGGCGTCTATTTCGCGATGCTGACGCTTGCGTTTGCGCAGATCGTCTGGTCGATCGCGTTCCAGTGGGTGAGTGTAACCGGCGGCGACAACGGCATACTCGGCGTCTGGCCGTCAAGCTGGGCGGCGAGCCCGTCGCATTTCTATTGGTTGGCGCTCGGCGTTGCCGCACTCGTGACGGTCGCGCTACGGGCCATGGTCTTCTCGCCGTTCGGCTACGCACTCCGGGCCACGCGCGACTCGCCTCTGCGCAGCGAGGCGGTCGGCATCAATGCCAAGCGCATCCAGTGGACGGCGTTCGTGATCGCAGGCACGACCGCCGGCATCGGTGGCGCGCTGTTCGCCTACCTCAAGGGCAGCGTCTTCCCCGACAATCTCGGCATCTCGCTGTCGGTCGATGCACTCGTCATGGTGCTGCTCGGCGGCGTCGAGACGGTGTCGGGCCCGGTGATCGGTGCCATCGTCTACAAGGCGCTCAACATCTGGCTGGTCAGCCAGACCGATCTGTCAAAGCTCGTGCTGGGCGGCTTCATCGTGCTGATCGTCGTCGTCTTCCCCAAGGGCATCGTCGGCATGCTGGAGATGCTGGCGCAGCGGCGCAGGAAGACATCGCCGCCGGGATCTCCCTTGCTTGCCAAGCCGATCGAGTCCGTCGAATGAGCGTCGCACCCCCACTTCTCGCGGTTGAAGACCTGTCCAAATCCTATGGCGGCATCCACGCCGTGCGCGGCGTCTCGTTCTCGCTGCGATCAGGCGAAATTCTGGCGCTGATCGGTCCGAACGGCGCGGGCAAGAGCACCTGCTTCGACATGCTCAACGGCCAGAACAAGCCTGATACCGGCCATGTCCGCCTGCTGGGCGAGGAGACCACCGGCAAGAAGCCGCGCGAGATTTGGCGGCTCGG